>NZ_JALPKP010000054.1:0-34476 GCF_051383635.1 Geodermatophilus sp. CPCC 205506
CGGACCCCGACCGTCGGCGGCGGGCCGGCGTCCACCGGGTCGGCCGGCGCGGGTGCGGGGGCGGGGGCGACGTCGGGCGGCGCCGTCGCGCGGTCGTCGGGCAGCGCCACCGCCAGCGGGATGTCCCCGACCGTGCCCGGTCCGACCCCGCCGGCCAGCGACAGACCCGCCCAGGCACCGACGACGACCGCCAGGAGGAACGCCCCGGTGACGAGGAGCCCGCCCGCGGTCACCAGCACGGCCTCGGGCCACCGCCGGTGCGGCAGACCGGCAGGAGCGGCCTGGTGCAGCACCACCGGGCGGTTCCGGAGATCCGGCGGGACGGCGACGACGCCGGAGGAGAAGACCCACGCGGTCACCGCCCTGCCTGGGCGCGGCCGCGGAGAGGGGCGGTGTCTCCGCGGGGACGGGTCGGCGGTCATCACCTCGGGCTCATGTGGAACGGTTCGGCGCTCCACGATCGTCCTCGCGACCCGACGTGGTGGGCAGGGCCCAAGGACACGCCGACCACGGACCGAATCCCCGGCCGGTCTCCGGCGGGCCGAGGGGGCGGACGGGGCGGCCCCCTACGATCGACCGGTGAGCGTGACCCCCATCCGGCTGTACGGCGACCCGGTGCTGCGCACCCCCGCCGCCGCGGTCGTCGACTTCGACGCCGAGCTGCGCCGCCTCGTCGCCGACCTGACCGACACGATGCTCGCGGCGGGCGGTGCCGGGCTGGCCGCGCCGCAGCTCGGCGTCGGCCTGCGGGTGTTCACCTGGCACGTCGACGGCGAGCTCGGGCACCTGGTCAACCCGGTGGTGGCGCCGGTGGGGGAGGAGACCGAGGAGGGCCCCGAGGGCTGCCTGTCCATCCCCGGCTTCGCCTACGACTGCCGCCGGCACACGCACGTCGCCGCCACCGGGTTCGACCTGCACGGCGAACCGGTCCGGGTGGAGGGCTCGCACCTGCTGGCCCGCGCGGTGCAGCACGAGGTCGACCACCTCGACGGCGTGCTGTTCGTCGACCGGCTGGACCCCGAGGCCCGGGCGGCCGCACTGGCCGCGATCGCCGAGGCGGAGTGGGCCGGCATGGGTGCCTGGGTCCCGCGCGTGGAGGTGAGCCCCCACTGAGGCTGCTCTTCGCCGGGACGCCGGACGTCGCCGTCCCCTCGCTGGACCTCCTCCTCGGCTCCGCGCACGAGGTCGCCGCCGTCCTCACCCGTCCCGACGCCCGCTCCGGCCGCGGACGTCGCGTCAGCCGCTCCCCGGTCGCCGAGCGGGCCGACGCCGCCGGTGTGCCGGTGCTGCAGCCCCGATCGCCCCGCGACCCCGAGTTCCTCGCCCGGCTGGCCGACCTCGCCGTCGACTGCGCGCCGGTCGTCGCCTACGGCGCCCTCGTGCCGCAGGCGGCCCTCGACCTGCCCCGGCACGGCTGGGTCAACCTGCACTTCTCGCTGCTGCCCGCCTGGCGCGGCGCGGCCCCGGTGCAGCACGCGGTCATGGCCGGCGACGAGGTGACCGGCGCGTCCACCTTCCGGCTCGAGGCAGGCCTGGACACCGGGCCGGTCTACGGCGTGGTCACCGAGCCGATCGCCGCGCGGGACACCGCGGGCGACGTGCTGGGCCGGCTGGCGTGCAGCGGCGCCCGGCTGCTGCTGGCCACCCTCGACGGCATCGAGGCCGGCACGCTGGAGCCCCGGCCGCAGCCCTCCGACGGGGTCAGCCTGGCGCCGCGGCTCGAGCCGGCCGACGCCCGCGTCGACTGGTCGCTGCCCGCGAACGTCGTCGACCGGCGGGTCCGCGGGGTGACGCCGGCCCCCGGCGCGTGGACCACCTGGCGCGGGGACCGGCTCCGGCTGGGCCCGGTCGAGCCGCTGCCGACCTCCCTCGGCCTCGTCCCCGGCGAGCTGTCGGTCGGCCCGACCGGGGTGCTCGTCGGCACCGGCCGCGGCGCCGTCCGGCTGGGCGAGGTGCAGCCGGCGGGCAAGCGGGTGCTGCCGGCCGCCGACTGGGCCCGCGGCGCCCGCCCCGCGCCCGGGGAGCTGGTGGGGGTCGAGTGACCCGTCCACCCCGCCGGTCCGGGCCCGGAGGACGGCGCCCGAAGCTCGACGGCGCCCGCCTCACCGCCTACGACGTGCTGGACGCCGTCTCCTCGCGCGAGGCCTACGCCAACCTGCTGCTGCCCCAGCTGCTGCGCGAGCGGCGGCTCGACACCCGCGACGCGGCCTTCACCACCCAGCTCGCCTACGGCACCCTGCGCGCCACCGGCACCCTCGACGTGGTGCTCGGCGGGCTGGTCGACCGGCCGCTCGGCGAGCTCGACCCGCGCGTGCTCGACCTGCTGCGGCTGGGCGCCCACCAGCTGCTCGACCTGCGGGTGCCCGCGCACGCGGCGGTCGACACGACCGTCGACCTGACCCGCGCGATCGTCGGCGCGGGCGCGTCGGGCCTGGTCAACGCGGTGCTGCGCAAGGTCGCCGCCGTGGGCGACCGCGCGGCATGGCTGGACCGGCTGGCCGGCGACGACGAGCAGCGGCTGGCCCTGGCCACCGACCACCCCCGGTGGATCGTGCGGGCCTGGCGGGAGGCGCTCGGCGACGACACCGAGCTCGAGGCGGCCCTGCTGGCCGACGACGCCGCGCCCGAGGTGCACCTGGTCGCCCGCCGGCTGGCCCGGGAGGAGCTGGTCGCGGAGTCCGGCGGGACGCCCGGGCCGTGGTCGCCGTACGCCGTCCGGCTGGGCGGGGGCGATCCCGGCCGGGTGCCGGCGGTGGCATCCGGCGCCGCGGCGGTGCAGGACGAGGGCAGTCAGCTGGCGGCCCTCCTGCTCGGCCGCGCGCCGCTCGACGGGCCCGACGCGGCCTGGCTCGACGTGTGCGCCGGTCCCGGCGGCAAGGCCGGGTTGCTGGCGGCGGTGCGACCCGACGGCGTCCGGCTGACCGCGGCCGACCGGGCTCCGCACCGTGCCGAGCTGGTCCGCCGCGCGCTGGCCGGTGCCGAGGACGTCGAGGTGCTGGTCGCCGACGGCCGGCAGCCGCCGTGGGCACCCGGCTCCTTCGACCGGGTGCTGCTCGACGCGCCCTGCACCGGGCTGGGCGCGCTGCGCCGCCGGCCGGAGGTGCGGTGGCGCCGGACGCCGGCGGACGTGCCGCCGCTGGTCGAGCTGCAGACGGCGCTGCTGGACGGCGCGCTGGGATCGGTGCGGCCCGGCGGCGTCGTGGCCTACGTGACCTGCTCCCCGCACGCCGCCGAGACCGTCGCCGTGGCCGACGCCGCGGCCGCCCGGGACGACGTCGACGTGCTGCCGGTCGCGCCGCTGTTCCCGGAGGTGCCGGGGATGGCCCGCGGTGCGTACGGGCAGCTGTGGCCGCACCGGCACGGCACCGACGCGATGTTCATGGCCCTGCTGCGCCGCACCCGCTGACGGGTCGGCGACCCGGTCCCGGCCGGCGGTCGTCAGGCCGGTCAGCGCCCCGGCTGGTCGCGCGAGGCCTCGTCCTCCGCCCGCCGGGTGTGCCGTTCGGCCCACAGGGCCGCCTGCGTGCGGTCGGCCACGCCCAGGCGCTGGAAGATGTGCGTGACGTGCACCTTGACGGTGCGCTCGCTGATCCGCAGCCGGCGGGCGATCGTCTTGTTCGGGTACCCGAGCCGCAGCAGGTCGAGGACCTCGGCCTCCCGGTCGGTGAGCACCGGCGCGGGGGCGGGCCGGCGGTCCCGCATGTCGCGCAGCAGCGACCGGGCCACGGCCGGGTCGACCGGCGCGCCGCCCGAGGCGACGGTGCGCACCCCGTCGAGGATCTCCTCCGCCTCGCTCTGCTTGAGCAGGTACCCGTCCGCGCCGGCGGACACCGCGTCGAGGACCAGCGCGGCGTCGCTGAACGAGGTGAGCACGAGGATCCGCGGCGGCTCGGCCATCGTCCGCAGCGCCTCGATCACCGCGACGCCGTCGGTGCCGGGCATCGACAGGTCGAGCAGCACCACGTCGGGGCTGCACTCGGCGACCAGTTCCAGCGCGCGGTCGCCGTCGGGTGCGCCTCCGACGCACTCCAGGTCGTCGGTGGTGTCGAGCAGGTGGACCAGACCGGTCCGGACGACGGCGTGGTCGTCGACCACCAGCACGCGGATCATCGGGAGCCCCCTGTTCCCTCGGCGACGGCAGCAGTCAGCGGCGCGCTCGACCCGGCCAGATCGAGCGGCACCCGCACCAGCAGCCGCGTTCCGTCGCCGGGCGCGCTGGCCGCGGTCAGCGTGCCACCGACGGCGGCGAGCCGGTCGCCCAGCGACTGCAGGCCCACGTGGCCGTGTGCGCCCCGGGCGGCCAGCAGCGCCTCGTCGAAGCCGCGGCCGTCGTCGTCGACCACCAGCGTCGCGTACCGGCCGGCGTGCCGGACCGTGATCTCGACGTGCCCCGCGCCGCTGTGTGCCGAGACGTTGCGCAGCGCCTCGAGGGCGCACCGGTAGAGCAGCGCGGCGACCGGGCGGGGCAGCCGGTCGGCGTCCCGGACGTCGAGGTCGACCCGGGCCCCGGACCGGCGCAGTCCGTCGGCGAGGACGTCGAGCGCGGGGCCCAGCCCGGCGTCCGGCAACCGCGGCGGGTTGAGGTCGACCAGCAGCGTGCGCAGCTCGGCGACGCTCTGCCGCAGCCGGTCGGCGGTCCGGGTGACCAGCTCCGGGTCGTCCTCGCCGCCGGTCCGGCTCCGCCGGGCGGCGTCGAGCTCGAAGGTGATCCCGGTCAGGTCCTGCACCACGCCGTCGTGCACCTCGCCGGCGATGCGGCGCCGCTCGGCCTCGGAGGCGTCCACCGCCCACTGCAGCGCCGCGGCCTCCGACTCCTGGTGCTCCCGGACCTGGCGGGCCAGGCGCCAGGCGAAGGGCACCTGGACCAGCTGCAGCAGCAGCAGGGCGGCCAGCGACGGCGGGGCGAACGTCCACCAGGCCGCCGAGGCCTCGTCCATCACCGCGGCGTGGTCCTGGTGGACGTCGACCAGGAGCGGCCGACCTGACGAGTCGCGCACGCCGACGTAGACCTCCAGCAGCGTCCCGTCGGAGGTCCCCGGCCGGTCCCCGTCGACGACGGCCGAGACCACCGACCCCTCGGCGAGGGCCTCGCGGGCCTCGGCCGGCAGGTCCACCTGCTGCCCGACCAGCGAACGGTCGTCGGACCACAGCACCTCACCGTCGTCGGCGAGGACGCTGAGGCCGGTCACCGGGCTGGAGGCGGCCACGGCCGCGACGTCGGTGCGCAGCCGGGCGCGGGCGGCCTCGTCCGCGTCGACGAGCGCCGGGCCGAGCAGCGGGACGACGACGCCGTGCGCGACCACCCGGGCCACCCGCTCGGCCGACCGCATCCCCTGCTCGAGTCCGGCGGAGCGGGCGAGCGCGCCCAGCACGACCGCCAGTGCGAGGGTCACGACCACCCCGGCGACGGTGAACCGGACCACCGAGGTGGTCACCGTGGGCTGCCGGCGCTGAGCAGTGGGTGTGAGATGCCTCACGTCGGCAGGCTAACGGGGCGCCCCCGTCCGCGGGGGCTCCGCGGCGCGGTCCGACCCCCGCCGGGGAGAGGTCAGGACGAAGGTCCCGCGCCGGCCCGGGAACCCGGGCCGCGTCCGCGACGACTACAGCGGCGTGAGCAGCTCCCGACCGGCCGTGCGCCGTCTCCTGACCACGGCCCTCCTGACCACGGCCCTCCTGGCCGCCGTCGTCCTCGGCGCCGGCACCGGCACGGCGTCCGCGCACGTCGAGGTGAGCGCGCCCGGCGCCACGGCCGGCACCGGACCGGTGACCGTGACGTTCACGGCCGAGTCGGAGTCGGCGGCCGGCATCGCCGCGATGCGCACCCAGCTCCCCCCTGGCATCGCGCCTCCCCAGGTCACGCTGGCCTCCGGCCCGGCCGGCTGGGTGCTCACGCCCACCCCCGACGGCTTCGAGGTCGGCGGGCCGCCGCTGCCGCCGGGCTCGGACGCCGAGTACGCCGTCACCGTCGCCGCGCTGCCGGCCGGGGTGACCGAGCTGGCGTTCCCCACCGTGCAGCGCTATGCCGACGGCGGCGAGGACGCCTGGATCGAGCAGGCCGCCCCCGGCGCCCCCGAGCCGGAGCAGCCCGCGCCGGTGCTCACCGTGGCACCGGGCGCCCCGGCCCCGGCCAGCACCGCGAGCCCGGCCCAGGCCACGACGTCGGAGGCGCCCGCGCCGACGACCGAGGCCGCCCCGGCCACCACACCGGGCGCGGAGGTCACCGACGACGGGGTCGCCGGCGGCTGGATCGCCGGCCTCGCGGTCCTCGCGGCGGTCGCGCTCGCCGGTGGCCTGTGGTTCCGTCGCTCCCGCGCGGGGCGGTGATCTCCGCCCGCCTAGACTCGCCAGACGTGTCCCGCACCCCGATGATCGCGCCCAGCCTGCTGTCGGCGGACTTCGCCCGGCTGGCCGACGAGGCGCACCGGGTGGCCGACGCCGACTGGCTGCACGTCGACGTCATGGACGCGCACTTCGTCCCCAACCTCACCCTCGGCCTGCCGGTGGTCCGGGCGATCCAGGCGGTCAGCCCCGTACCGCTGGACTGCCACCTGATGATCGAGGCACCCGAGCGGTGGGCGCCGGGCTACGCGGAGGCCGGCGCGCGGAACGTCACCGTGCACGCCGAGGCCTGCACCGACCCGCGCGCGGTCGCCCGGGACCTCCGCGCCGCAGGGGCCCTGGCCGGGCTGGCGGTCAAGCCGGGCACCCCGCTGGAGAAGTACCTCGACGTCCTCCCGGACTTCGACACGCTCCTGGTCATGACCGTCGAGCCCGGGTTCGGGGGACAGGAGTTCATGGCCGAGACGCTGCCCAAGGTCCGCCGGGCCCGGGAGCTGGTCGACGCCGGCCACCTGACGCTGTTCCTCGAGGTGGACGGCGGCATCAACGCCGACACCATCGAACAGGCCGCCGCGGCCGGGGCCGACGTCTTCGTCGCCGGGTCCGCGGTCTACGGCGCCGAGGACCCCGCCCGCGCCATCGCCGGTCTGCGCGCGCAGGCCGCCGCGGCGATGCCGGGGTGACCGTCAGCCCGGCCGAGCTCACCGCCATGGCCCGCGCGCGCGAGCTCGGCGCCGGCGTGCTCGGCAGCACCAGCCCCAACCCGCCGGTCGGAGCAGTGGTCCTGGCCGTCGACGGCACACCCGTGGGGGAGGGGGCCACCGCGCCGCCCGGTGGCCCGCACGCCGAGGTCCGCGCGTTGACCCAGGCCGGCGACCGCGCCCGCGGCGGCACCGTCGTCGTCACCCTCGAGCCGTGCGCGCACACCGGCCGCACCGGCCCGTGCGCCGACGCGCTGATCGCCGCCGGCATCGCGCGGGTGGTCGTCGCGGTGCCCGAGCCGACCGAGCTGGCAGGGGGCGGCGCCCAGCGGCTGCGCGACGCCGGCGTCGACGTCGTCTCGGGCGTCGAGCAGGCCGAGGCCGAGGACGGCGCCCTCGCCGCGTGGCTCACCGGCGCCCGGGCCCAGCGGCCGCACGTGGTGTGGAAGGTCGCCGGCACGCTCGACGGCCGGGTCGCCGCCGCCGACGGCAGCAGCCGCTGGATCACCGGCCCCGCCGCCCGCGCCGCCGTCCACCGGCTGCGGGCCACCTGCGACGCGGTCGTCGTCGGCTCGGGCACCGCGCTGGCCGACGACCCCCAGCTCACCGTCCGCGACACCGGGGGCCCGGACGCCGACCGCCGGCCGCTGCGGGTGGTCCTCGACCGCCGCGGCCGGCTGCCACGCACCGCCCGGGTCCTGGACGACGCCGCGCCGACGCTGGTCAGCGCCGCGGCCAGCCCGCGCGACCTCCTCGCCGAGCTGTTCGGCCGGGGCGTGCGGCGGGTGCTGCTGGAGGGCGGGCCGACGCTGGCCGCGGCGTTCCTGCGCGACGGGCTGGTCGACGAGGCGGTGCTGCACCTGGCGCCGAAACTGCTCGGTGCCGGGGCATCGCTGATCGGTGACCTGGGAATCACCTCGATCGGCGACGCGCTGACGCTGTCGGTCGTGGACGTCACCCGCCTGGGCGGGGACGTGCAGATCCGCATGCGACCGAACCGGCACACTGGTGGTGCTGGCGGGTCCGCGGACGGGAGGAGCTGAGGTGTTCACCGGGATCGTCGAGGAGATCGGCACCCTGCTCGTCCGGGAGGACCAGGAGGACGCGGCGCGGCTGCGGATCCGGGCGCACAAGGCGCTCGAGGGCGTCGCGCTCGGCGACTCGATCGCGGTGAACGGCGTCTGCCTCACCGTGACCGCGGTCGACCGCGAGGTCTGGAGCACCGACGTCATGGCCGAGACGCTGCGCCGCAGCAGCCTGGGGGCCCTGGGCACGGGCGACCCGGTCAACCTCGAGCGCGCCGTCACCCCGCACACCCGGCTCGGCGGCCACCTCGTGCAGGGCCACGTGGACGGCGTCGGCACCGTGCACAGCCGCACCCCCAGCGAGCACTGGGAGGTCGTGCGCATCACGCTGCCCCGCGAGCTGGCCCGCTACGTCGTCGAGAAGGGCTCGGTCGCCGTGGACGGCGTCTCCCTGACCATCAGCGCGGTCAGCGCCGTCGACGACCCCGAGCCGTGGTTCGAGGTCAGCCTCATCCCCACCACCCTGCGCGAGACCACGCTCGGCGCGGTTCCTCCGGGCAGCCCGGTCAACCTGGAGGTCGACGTGGTCGCGAAGTACGTGGAACGCCTGTTGGGAGCACGCCCGTGAGCGAGCGTGCGAGCTCACGCATGAGCACAGCACGCGTCGGCGCGTGGCCGACGAGCGCCAGCGAGGAGGACGCGTGACGACGCCCACGACGCGACTCGACTCGATCGAGGACGCCATCGCCGCCATCAAGGACGGCCGCCCGGTGGTCGTCATCGACGACGAGGACCGCGAGAACGAGGGCGACCTGATCTTCGCCTCCGAGCTCGCCACCCCGGAGCTGGTGGCGTTCATGGTGCGCTACACGTCGGGCTACATCTGCGTGGCGGTCACCGAGCACGACGCCGACCGGCTCGACCTGCCCCCGATGTTCCGGGTGAACCAGGACCGCCGCGGCACCGCCTACACCGTGACCGTCGACGCCCGCGAGGGCATCACCACCGGCATCTCCGCGTCCGACCGGGCGCACACCATCCGGCTGCTCGCCGACCGCGAGACCAACTCCGCCGACCTGGCGCGGCCCGGCCACATCGTGCCGCTGCGCGCCAAGGACGGCGGGGTGCTCCGCCGGCCCGGGCACACCGAGGCCGCCGTCGACCTGGCGGTGCTGGCCGGCCTGCGGCCCTCGGGCACGCTGTGCGAGCTGGTCAGCGAGAAGGACCCGACCGGCATGGCGCGCGGCGAGGAGCTGCGGGTCTTCGCCGACGAGCACGGCCTCAGCCTGGTGTCGATCGCCGACCTGATCGCCTACCGCAAGCGCTTCGACAAGCTGGTCGAGCGGGTCGCCGAGGCCACCGTGCCGCTGGCCCCCGGCACCTTCACCGCCGTGGGCTACCGCAGCTCCTACGACGAGCGCGAGCACGTCGCGTTCGTCTACGGCGACATCTCCGACGGCGAGGACGTCCTCGTCCGCGTGCACTCCGAGTGCCTCACCGGCGACGTCTTCGGCTCGCTGCGCTGCGACTGCGGCCCGCAGCTGCAGGCCGCGCTGGCCGCGGTGGCCCAGGAGGGCCGCGGCGTCGTCCTCTACATCCGCGGGCACGAGGGCCGGGGGATCGGCCTGCTGCACAAGCTGCAGGCCTACCAGCTGCAGGACGCCGGCGTGGACACCGTCGACGCCAACCTCGACCTCGGCCTGCCTGCCGACGCCCGCGACTACGGCACCGGCGCGCAGATCCTCGTCGACCTCGGGGTGCACACCATGCGGCTGCTCACCAACAACCCGGCCAAGCGGGCCGGGCTGGAGGGCTACGGCCTGAAGATCACCGGCCGGGTGCCCCTACCCAGCCACGTGACCGCGGAGAACCTGGCCTACCTGCGGACCAAGCGCGACCGGATGGGCCACCTGCTCGACATCATCGAGCCGGAGACCGAGTCCGGCCCCGCGGACACCCCCACCGTCCCCGGCACCGACGTGCCGCTGCACCAGGTGGAGCAGCAGCTGTGAGTGGTCAGGGGGCGCCGGAGGTGGAGGCGGTCGACGCCGCGGGGATGACCCTCGGCATCGTCGCGACCACCTGGCACGCCGAGATCACCGGCTCGCTGCTCGACCGGGCGGTCGCGGCGGCGGAGGCGTGCGGGATCGCCGGGCCGACCGTCGTGCGGGCGCCGGGGGCCGTCGAGCTGCCGGTGGTCGCGCAGGCGCTGGCCGAGCGGCACGACGCCGTCGTCGCGCTCGGTGTGGTCATCCGCGGCGGCACCCCGCACTTCGAGTACGTCTGCGACGCGGTCACCGCCGGGCTCACGCGGGTGGCGCTCGACGCCGGCAAGCCGGTCGGCAACGGCGTGCTGACCTGCGACACCGAGGAGCAGGCGCGCGACCGCGCCGGGCTGCCCGGGTCCGCGGAGGACAAGGGCTGGGAGGCGGCCGTCGCCGCGCTGGCCACCGCCCTGACGCTGCGGCAGGTCCGTGGCCCCTCGCGGCCGACCGGCTTCACCATCCGACCGGCCGACGGGAGTCGCGCGTGAAGACCTTCGACTCGCTGTTCGCCGAGCTGTCGGCGAAGGTCGCCGCCGGCGACCCGGGCTCCGGCACGGTGACGGCGGTCCGCGACGGCGTGCACGCCGCGGGGAAGAAGGTCGTCGAGGAGGCGGCCGAGTCGTGGATGGCGGCCGAGCACGAGGACGAGCAGCGGACGGCGGAGGAGATCAGCCAACTGCTCTACCGGGTCCAGGTGCTCATGCTGGCCCGAGGGCTGTCGCTGGACGACGTCTACGCTCACCTCTGAAGAAGGACCCTCGGGCCCCCCACGACACGCTGCGCGCGCCGCGGGTCCCTGCCCGAGGGCCGACCGAGAAGGAGTTGGCCCCGTGCTGCGCATCGCCGTGCCCAACAAGGGCGTCCTGAGCGAGCCCGCGGCCGAGATGCTCGCCGAGAGCGGCTACCGGCAGCGGCGGAGCACCAAGGACCTCGCCGTCTACGACCCCGACAGCGACACCGAGTTCTTCTACCTGCGCCCGCGCGACATCGCCGTGTACGTGGCCGCCGGCACCCTCGACGTCGGCATCACCGGCCGCGACATGCTGCTCGAGACCGCCCCCGCCGACGGCGAGGGCGCCGCCGCGGTGGAGGTCATGCCGCTGGGCTTCGGCCGGTCCTCCTTCCGGTTCGCCGCCCCGGTGGAGTCCGCGGTCGAGACCGTCGAGCAGCTGGCCGGCAAGCGCATCGCCACCGCCTACCCGGTGCTGCTGCGTCGCTTCCTCGACGAGCAGGGCATCCACGCCGGCGTCGTCAAGCTCGACGGCGCGGTGGAGACCGCCTGCCGGCTCGGCGTCGCCGACGCCGTCTGCGACGTCGTGGAGACCGGGACCACGCTGCGCGCCGCGGGGCTGCACATCATCGGGGAGCCGGTGCTGACCAGCGAGGCGATCCTCGTGCGGCGCGCCGGCGCGGAGGAGATCCCGGCGGTCGCCCAGCTGCGCCGCCGGCTGCGCGGTGTCCTCGTGGCCCGCCAGTACGTGATGCTCGACTACGACTGCCCCAACGAGCTGCTGGAGAAGGCGACCGCGCTGACGCCCGGCCTGGAGGGGCCGACGGTCAGCCCGCTGCAGACGGAGGGCTGGTCGGCGGTGCGGGCGATGGTCGCGCAGACCGACACGAACCGGGTGATGGACGAGCTCTGGGAGCTCGGCGCCCGCGCCATCCTCGTCACGAGCATCCACGCCTGCCGGCTGTGACACTGCGATCCTCCGGATCGCACCACGGCCACACGTGCCGTGTCCCAGTGACGAGAGCCCCCGTCCGGTTGGACGGGGGCTCTCGTTCCGGTGCGCTCAGCGGTTGCGGGTCGTCCGGTCGACGAGGTCGATCGCGGTGCACAGGCCCAGGGCCATGGCCCGGCCGCTGGTCGAACCGGTGGCCAGCAGGCCGGCGATGGCCGGGGCGAGCGGCCGCTCGCCGACCAGGCCGTGCAGCACCGCGGCGTACTCGCCGCTGACCCGGCCGGCCGCGGCGTGGCGCAGCAGCGCCCGGGACAGCTCGGTGGTCCGGCCCGCGGCGAGGGCGTAGACGCCGGCGGCGAACCGCTCGGCGGCCGGGTGCCCCAGCAGCACGAGGCCGGCCATCGTCCCGGCCATCACGTCGTCGCCGGCCGGGGTGAGGCCGGGACCGAGACCGACCAGCCGGGCGGCCGTGCGCAGCGCGGCGTCGAGGTCGGCCCGCCGGACCGCGCCGCGCAGCGCGGCCAGGGGACCGCCGGGGCCGGCCGGGAGACCGGGCAGGGTGAAGGCGCTGTGCGGGACACCCTCGCCGTACAGGGCGTTGCGCAGCTGCCGGACACCCTCGGGCAGCAGTGCCGGGCGGGGGCTGGGCAGCCGGGGCCGGGGGTCCCACCAGGCGGCGGCGCTGACCGCGAGGTCACCGACGACGATCCGCCCGCCACCGACGTCGGCGGGCGCGTCGCTGGGCAGGGCCACCAGCGGGCGGCCGTTGCTGGGGCGGAAGAGGACGCAGGCCAGCGGCAGCCGGGCTGCGTCGCTGGTGAGCACGCCGACCACCTCGCCGCCGCGCTCGGTGGGCACGTGCAGGTAGACCGCGGCGGGCACGCTCATGAGGACGCGGGCCGGGCGGACCGGGCCGCGGAGGAGGTCGGCGACTCCCGTGCTCGCCGAGGCGGGGACGGCGGTCGCGGGGCGCGCCGGGGGAGCGGTGCGGGCGGTGGCCTGTGCCTGTTCGCGGGGGAGAGGGATGGTCGGGACGCCGGCCCGTGCGGCCTGGCTGCGGGCGGACGTCGGGGCGCCGGGGCGGCTTCCGCCCTGGCCGGCGGTCTCGTCGATGGTGCGCATGGCGGCCTCTTCACCTGGATGCAACGAGAGGCACCGTCGGCTCGAGGCCCCCCGCCCGGGCCCGTTGCTCCGGGCCGGAGGGACTGGCGGCACCGTGGCTCGGTGTCCGGCCTACCATCCAGCGGGCGGAGTGGTCCGGGTCTCGAACCTAAGCGGCGCGTCGCATGGCCCTGTATGGCGGAAGTCGCCAAGAATGGGGTCGTTGGTCCAGGCACTCCTGACAGGGTGCCGTGGTAGTGCCATGTGCATCATTTGCGGGGAGGGTGGGTGTCATGACCCAGGGTGACACTTCACTCACTAGGTCTACTCAGGGTGACGGCGCACTGTCGATTCGTCGCCAGTGGTCCTCCGTGGAGACGACCGTGGTCGGGAACCGCGGCGAGCGGAGCCCGTGGCAGGAGCGCATGGGGCTGACCCTCGAGGAGGCCCTCCAGCTGCCCGGGTTGACCGGCACGGAGGTCGTGGCGGGGGCCGGTGGGCTGGCCCGCGTGCTGCGGCACATGGTCGTCGACGACCCCGCCGAGCCGCTGGCCGTGGCCGGCCCCGACGTCCTCGTGGTCCTCGGCGCGCGGCTGCCCCCGGCCGACGCCGCCAACTGCCGCGCGCTCGTGGAGCGGCTGGACTCGATGGGCAGCGCGGGCCTGGCCTTCCGGCGCACCGAGGGGCCCTCCCCGGTGCCCGACGAGGTCCTCGCCGAGGCCGACCGCCGCGCCTTCCCGGTGCTCGCCCTGCCGGCGACCGCCCGGATGGACGAGGCGGTGTCCGAGGTGCTCGGCGCCGTCGTCGGGAAGCAGGGCGAGGCGCTGGCGCTCTCGTGGCGCATGCACGACCAGTTCATCGACGTGGCGCTCAGCGGCGGCGGCCTGGCCGAGGTGACCGAGCAGCTGGCCGTGTTCCTCGAGGGCGCGGCCGTCCTGGGGCTGGGCCCCGACCGCGAGATCGCCACCTCCGCCGGCCCGGCCGAGGACGTCGAGGAGATCAGCGACTGGCTGTGGCTCCTGGACGCCGAGGCCGAGGACGAGCTCGCCACCATGGCGCCGTCCCGCCGGCTCTCCGGCGTCCGTGCCGACCAGACCGTCGTCACCCCTGCCGACGTGCTCGCCGACGCCGACCTCTCCCCGGCCGACGGCATCCTGCTGGTCCCCGGGCACCACGAGCTGCCCGGTGGGGTGGGGGAGTACGCGGTCGCGCCGATCATGGCCGGCGACCAGCGGCACGGGTGGCTGGTCGCCGTGCACCGGACCGGCCCGATGATCGTCGGCGCCGGCGGCGTGCTGGAGCGGGCGGCGGTCGTCTCGGCGCTGTCGGTGATCCGCCAGCAGGCCGTGCACTCCGTGGAGCTGCGCTTCCAGGGCGACCTCGTGCGGCGCCTGGTCGCCGGGTCGCTGCGGCACACCGAGCGGGCGCTGGCCCAGACCCGCTCGTTCGGCTGGCGGCTGGACGGCCCCGTCGTCGTCCTGGTGACGGCCACCGAGACCGCCGCCGACCCGCAGGCCGACCCCACCCGCGCCCTCGACGTCCTCGACCGGCTGGCCGACGGCTGGCGGGGTGCGCTGGAGGCGGAGGTGTCCGGCGCGGCGGTCGCCGGGCTGTCCACCGAGATCGTCACCGTGCTCCCGCTCGACGGCCGGACGCCGGAGGAGCTGAGCTCGCTGGTCTCGGCGGTGACCTCGCGGGTCAACGCGCGGGTGCGCCGCGTGGGCCGCGTGCTCGGCACGGGGATCGGCCGGCCGGCCGGGTCCCTCTCCGCGCTGGGCGAGGCCCACCAGCAGGCGCAGCGCGCGCTCGCCGTCGGCCAGGAGATCCACGGCACGCAGGCGGTCACGCACTTCGACCAGCTCGGCGTCTTCCGGCTGCTGTCCCTCATCCCCGACAGCACCGAGCTGCGCAACTACGTCGACGAGGTGCTCGGGACCCTCGCCGACGCCACCGACCCCGACTCGGCCGACCTCCGGGAGACGCTCCGGGTGCTGCTGGAGACCAATCTCAACGTCGCGGAGTCCGCGCGCCGGCTGCACTTCCACTACAACACGATGCGTTACCGGATCGGCAAGCTGGAGCGGCTGCTGGGGCCCTTCACCTCCGACCCCACCCTGCGGTTGAACCTGCTGCTGGCGCTGCACGCGGCCCGCATGCGGGGCCTCGACCAGCCGCACCGGCCCCCGGTGGACGCCGCGCTGTCCCTGCCGCCCGACGAGGGCCTCGACGCGCTCATCTGAACCCGGGGAGGGCGGCGCGCGTGGGGAGAGGTGTGGACGCGCTGGTGGCCCGGATGAGGGAGGTGCTGGCGTCCCTGCAGGCGGCCCGCGACCCGGCGCGCTTCTTCCTCGGCACCTACCTGCGGACGACGGTCGCCGTGGGCGCCGCCATCGACGCCGGCCGGTTCGAGGATCCCGCCTGGGTGACCGACTGGGACGTCGACTTCGCCGAGCTCTACCTCGACGCCCTCGCCGCGCACCGCCGGGACCCGGCCGCCCCGGCGCGGCCGTGGCGGCTGGCCTTCGGCGCCCGGCGCGACCTGGCGCCGGAGGCGCACGTGCTGCTCGGCATGAACGCGCACATCAACTTCGACCTGCCGCAGTCGCTGGTCCGGGTGATCCCGCCCGCCGACTTCGACGACCCCGCGGTCCGGGCGCGCCGCCGGCGCGACCACGAGCGCATCGACGGGGTGCTCGCCTCCCGCATCGCCGCGGAGGACGCCGTGCTGCACCGCGCCGGCGGCCGGCGGAGCGCCCTGGACCGGCTGCTGGCGCCGGCCAACCGGACCGCCAGCCACGTCTTCCTCCGGGAGTCGCGGCGCAAGGTGTGGGCAAACGCCGGGCGGCTGGACACGGCGCGCCGGTGCGGGCCGGACGCCTACGCCCGGCGGGTCGCCGAGCTGGAGGCCGTCTCCGCCGACCGCGTGGCCGACCTGCTGCGGCCCGGCCCGGTCCTCCTCCGGCTGGCCGTCCGCGGCTTCGGGGTCCGCCTGGCCTGACCCCCTCCGCGCCGGACCCGGCCGGATCGGCCAGGCTGGGGGCGAGGCCGCACCCGGCGGCCCGCGAGGAGGAACGCATGACCCAGGCTCCCGGTCCGCTGTCGGGAAAGGTCGCGCTGGTCACCGGCGCGTCGTCGGGCATCGGCGAGGCGACCGCCGTCGCGCTGGCCGAGGCCGGCGCCGCCGTGGCGATCGGCGCCCGCCGCCGCGACCGGCTCGAGGCGCTGTCGAGGAAGCTGCGCGACGGCGGCGGGCGCGTGCTGGCGGTGGACCTCGACGTCACCGACGAGGCGTCCTGCCGCGACGCCGTCCGGCGCACCCGGGAGGAGCTCGGCGGCCTCGACGTCCTGGTCAACAACGCCGGCGTGATGCTGCTGGGCACCATCGTCGGCGCCGACCCCGAGGACTGGCGGCGGATGATCTCCACCAACGTCCTCGGGCTCATGTACACGACCCATGCCGCGATCGACGGCATGCTCGAGCAGGGCTCCGGCGACGTCGTGAACGTCTCCAGCGTCGCCGGGCGGACGGCCCGCAAGGGCGCCGGCGTCTACAACGCGAGCAAGTGGGCGGTGAACGCCTTCAGCGAGTCGCTGCGCCAGGAGGTGACCACCCGCGGCGTGCGCGTCTCGCTGGTGGAGCCGGGCGCCGTCACGACCGAGCTCAACTCGCACATCACCCAGCCGGAGGCGAAGGCGGCCTCGGAGCGGATGCACGCGGAGATGACGGCGCTGCGCCCCGAGGACATCGCCCGCGCCGTCCTCTACGTGGTCACCCAGCCGCCGCACGTCGCGGTCAACGAGGTGCTGATCCGCCCCGCCGACCAGGAGAGGTGAAGGTCGAGGTCGGGTCCTTTCTCAGTCGCGGAAGACCTCGATCTGGGCGCCCATCTCCACCAGGCGCTCGTACAGCTGCTCGTAGCCGCGGGCGATGATGTCGACGTTGCGCAGCACCGACGTCCCCTTGGCCGCGAGCATGGCCAGGAGGATGCAGACCGCCGGGCGCAGCGCCGGCGGGCAGACCACCTCGGCGCTGGACCACCGGGTCGGCCCGGTGATCAGCACCCGGTGCGGGTCCAGCAGCCGGACGTCGGCGCCGAGCCGGGTCAGGTCGGAGAGGTGGATCGCCCGGTTGTCGTAGACCCAGTCGTGGATCAGCGTCGCGCCGGTGGCGGCGGCCGCGATGACGGCGAAGAACGGCAGGTTGTCGATGTTGAGGCCCGGGAACGGCATCGGGTGGATCTTGTCGATCGGCGCCTTGAGCTCCGACGGGTGGAGGGTCACGTCGGCCAGCCGGGTGTGCCCGTTGTCGGCCCGGTACTCCGGCGACAGCGAGTAGCGCAGGCCCATCTCGGTGAGGACGGCCAGCTCGATCTCCAGGAACTCGATCGGCGCCCGGCGGACGGTGAGCTCCGAGCCGGTGACGATGCCCGCGGTCAGCAGGCTCATCGCCTCGACCGGGTCCTCGCTGATGGTGTAGTCGACGTCGGCGTCGAGCTCCGGCCGCCCGTGGACGGTCAGCGTCGTGGAGCCCAGGCCCTCGATGCCGACGCCGAGCAGCTGCAGGTACAGGCAGAGGTCCTGGACCATGTAGTTGGAGCTGGCGTTGCGGATCGTCGTCGTCCCGTCGGCGCGGGCGGCGGCCAGCAGCGCGTTCTCGGTGACGGTGTCGCCCCGCTCGGTCAGCACGATCGTGCGGCCGGCGCTGGTCGGCTCGGTGACCGTCGCGTGGTACTCGCCGGCCCGCGCCTCGACCTCCAGGCCGAAGGGGCGCAGCGCGATCATGTGCGGCTCGACCGTGCGGGTGCCCAGGTCGCAGCCGCCGGCGTAGGGCAGGTCGAACTGCCGGGCCCGGTGCAGCAGCGGGCCGAGGAACATGATGATGCTGCGGGTCCGGCGGGCGGCGTCGGCGTCGATGCCGGCCAGGTCCAGCTCGTCGGGGACGACGAGGGTGAGGTCGCGGCCGGTCACGTCCCAGGTCGCCGCGACACCGATGGAGCGCAGCACGTCGAGGATCCGCTCGACCTCGACGATGCGGGCCACGTTGCGCAGCGTCGTCCGGCCGCGGTTCAGCAGGGCCGCGCACAGCAGGGCGACCGCGGCGTTCTTGGACGACTTGACCGCGACGCTGCCGCGCAGCGGCGTGCCGCCGGTGACCCGCAGGTGGGTGGGCCCGGAGGGGCCGACGGTGAACAGCTCGCGCTCGAGGGCCTCGGAGAGCCGGCCCAGCAGCTCGAGGGTCAGGTTCTGGCCGCCCTGCTCGATCCGCGCGATGGCGCTCTGGCTGGTGCCCAGCCGCTCGGCGAGCTGGAGCTGGGTGAGCCCGCGGTGCCGCCGGGCGTCGCGGACCAGCAGGCCGATCCGCCGCATTGCGGTGTCCGGGGGCGCCGCATCGGTCGGGGGAGTGTCGATGGCCGTCACGGGAGGAGACGCTATCTCGCATGTGAGATGACACGGCCCGCGGCGCGCCGGTGCGCGCGAGAGACGGACCGGTCCGGCCAGACTGGGGCCATGCACGTTCTCGTCACCGGAGGAACCGGGCGACTCGGCCGGAGAGTGGTCGACCAGCTGCAGGGGACGGGACACCGGGTGCGCCAGATGTCGCGCCGGGGCACCGGCCCGGGCGGTGTGCGAGGGGACCTCGCCACCGGCCGCGACCTGCCCGCGGCGCTGGCCGGCGCGGAGGTCGTCGTGCACGCGGCCAGCGACGCGCGGGGGGACTACTGGCAGGCCGACGTCGCCGGCACCCGGCGGCTGGTGCAGGCCGTCGACCGCGAACGGCTGCGGCACCTGGTCTTCGTGTCGATCGTCGGCGTCGACCGCATCCCCTACGGCTACTACCACGCCAAGTTCGCCGCCGAGCAGGTGCTGCTGGGCTCGGGCCTGCCGGTCACCCTGCTGCGGATCACCCAGTTCCACGACCTCGTCGACGAGCTGCTGGGCACGGCCCGCCGGGGTCCGTTGCTGCCGGTGCCGATGGGCTGGCGGGCCCAGCCGGTGGACGTCGGGGAGGCGGCCGCGTACACCGCCACGGTCGCGACCGGGGCGGTGTCGGGGGACGTCGTGGAGTTCAGCGGGCCCGAGGAGCTCACCGCCGCTGAGATGGCGCGGGCGTGGGCGGCGGCCCGCGAGCCCGGTGCCCGCGTGGTGGCCACCCCGGTGCCCGGGCGGCTGTCGGCGGCGTTCCGGGACGGCGCCGCGCTGCCCACCGGTGGCGCCCGCGGGCACCGCACCTACCAGGAGCACCTGCGCGGCTGAACCGCAGCGTTCCTGCCGGATCCCGCAGCGGGGAGGACGACGTCGGATTCCCGCCGGTGCGGTGTCGGTGGCGCTGCCTAGGGTCCCGGTGTGCCGAACCTCCAGACGCCGTCCCCCCGCACCGCCCTCCCCGTCCTCGCCGCCGTCGCGGTCACCCTGCTGGCCTGGGCCTCGGCGTTCGTCGGCATCCGCGGTGTGGGCGCCGACCTCTCGCCGGGTGCGCTGGCGCTGGGCCGGCTGGCCGTCGGCACGGTGACCCTCGCCGTCCTGCTGGCCGCCTCGCGGCAGCGCTGGGTCCCGCCGACCCGCCGCGAGTGGGGGCTGCTCGCGGTCTGCGGGATCGGCTGGTTCGGCGTCTACAACGTCGCGCTCAACGCGGCGGAGCAGCACCTGGACGCCGGCACGACGGCGATGCTGGTCAACATCGGGCCGATCCTCATCGCGGTCTTCGCCGGGCTGCTGCTCGGGGAGGGGTTCCCGCGCCGGCTGGTCGCCGGCATCGCGGTCGCCTTCGCCGGCGTGCTGCTGATCGGGCTGGCCACCCGGGGTGCGGACGCCGACGTGCTGGGCGTCGCGTTCTGCCTGGTCGCGGCCGTCACGTACGCGGCCGGGGTGGTCGCCCAGAAGCCGGTGCTGCGCCGGCTCCCGCCGCTGCAGGTCACCTTCACCGCGTGCGCGACCGGTGCGGTGTGCTGCCTGCCGTGGGCCGGGGCGCTCGCGGGCGAGCTGGGCACGGCACCGGCGGCGTCCGTGGCCGGGATGGTCTACCTGGGCGTGGTCCCGACCGCGCTGGCGTTCAGCACCTGGGCGTACGCGCTGGCCCGCATGGACGCCGGGCAGCTCGGGGTGACGACCTACCTGGTCCCGCCTCTGGTGATCCTGCTGGGCTGGCTGCTGCTGGACGAGGTGCCGCCCGCCCTGGCCGTCGCCGGGGGTGCGGTGTGCCTGGCCGGCGTCGCGCTGTCCCGCCGCCGGGGCCGGCCCCGGCGTCCCGCGGCGGTGCCGCAGGAGGCCGGGGCGGCGGCCTGACCGGTGTCGAGGGCAGGCGGGGTCCTCAGCCGGACGGCGTGACCTGCTTGCCCGGCGATCCCTCGCCGATGCCCACGGCGTTGAGCGCCCGGACCCGCACGTTGTAGGCGGTCCCGTTGACCAGCCCGGTCACCGTGGCCTCGATGGCCGTGGCCCCGACGCTCATCCCGACGGCGGTGCCGCCGGTCACCGGGACCGCCGAGATCCGGTAGCCGGTGATGGGGGAGCCGCCGTCGCTGTCCGGCCGGCGCCAGGTCAACGTCGCCGAGGCGTTCCCGGGCGTCAGCGCGCCGATGCTCGGCGCACCCGGGGCGGTCGGGGTGCCCGTACCGGCCTGGTCGGCGCCCTCGAGGAGCGTGGCGGAGTCGACCGGGGTGGTCGCCTCCGGGTTGATCTGCTCGTCGGCCGGGAGCGGCAGGGCGCCGACCTCCGCGTCCTCGGGCTGCACGATGCGCGAGCGGGGGTCCAGCGCGCCGGCCAGGAGGATGAGGTCGCCCATGCCGAGCTTCTGCTTCCACTGGAAGCCGGGCTTGAGGGTGAAGTACGACTCGGGGTCCATCGCGATCATGTTGAGGATGACCTCGGCGACCAGCCGGCCGCCGACGGGGCCGAGCTTCGCCCCCTTGTTGACGAGCTCGGCCTCCTTGAGGACGTAGTACCAGAGCGGCGCCTTGCCCTCCCAGCCCGGCTGCTTGAGCCCCAGCTGGGCGTTGGTGAGCGGGGTGATGCCCATGGCGGTGGCGACGTCCTGGCCGCAGGGCAGGCCCAGCCGCTTGCCGCGGATCAGGTTCCGCTCGGCGAGCGCCACGATCGCCTTGTCGGTCGGGGCCACGACGGTCGGCGGCAGCGTGTAGAGCGGCAGGGAGATGTCTGTGTCGATGAGCCGGGCCATGTTGCGGTCGTCCGGCGGCTCGAGGCCGGGGATGTCGAAGAAGTAGTTCCAGTCGATCCAGAGGTTCTGCGGGTGCGGCCGGTTGCCGCGCAGGTCCTCGAAGCCGTCCTTGCCGAAGATCGGCACGGTGTGGCCGTCCTGCACCTCGTACTCGGCCCGGATCATGCTGTGGCCGAAGCGGTAGGCGGCGCCGGAGTACTCGACGGGCATGTAAGGGCGCGCGGTGTCCTCCGGCTTGTAGAACGTGCCGACGAACTTGATCGGCCCCGTGCCGTCGCGCTTGATGAGGCTGTTGACCACGTCCTGACCGACGATGCGCGGCAGGTAGTCGTTGACGATCAGCCACTGGAAGTGCCAGCGGCACAGCTTCCGGGCCTGGGCGAAGGAGTTGCCCTGGTCCATCAGCTTGTTGTGCAGCCGGATGAAGACCGTGTGCAGCTGGGCGACGATGAGGTTCTCGTCGTTGCGCGGGTCGCCGAGGTAGGCGGCACCGACCTCGTCCCGAGGGAGGTCGACGATGTCGTCGTGCGGGTTGACCTTCAGGTAGCCCGGGCGGGCGGGGTCGTACAGCTCGGGGCTGCCGCTGATGCCCTTGCCGTAGACGCTGCCGAGGTCGAACCGCGGGCTGTCGTAGTTGACCATCGCCAGCGGGTCCTGCAGCCGCTGGGTCAGCGGCGTCTTGTCCAGCGTCATGTCGTGGTCGACGAACTGGCCGAAGTAGATGTAGCCGGCCGGGATGCCCGGGTTGTCGAACGCGAGGTCGCTGTCCTTGACGTCGGAGAGCGGCGCCTTGCCGTCGTTCATGTCCTCGGCCAGCCAGCGCAGCAGCCCGTCGGCGGGCGCGTACGCCGGCAGCTGCGGGAACAGGAGGCCGAACCGGGCGCGCTTGGTCCGCCCCGCCTGGGCTGCGATCTGGGCGCCGCGGGGGTCGCCCACCGCGTGGGCGGCCGTCTCGGCCGGTGCGGTCGGCGCGGGCGCCGTCGTCCCGTCCGCCGGCACCTCCTCGGCGGCCAGGGCGGTGGCCCCGATCCCGCCGACGGCGGGCACCATCGCCGCGGTGAGCGCGGTGGTGAGGAACCCGCGCCGGCTCACCCCGCCGGCCGGTCCGGCGGTCGCGCCGCTGAACGGGCACACCCCCGCGGTCGTGTCGTCGTGCTGCATCTCTCGTCGCCCCCCGGCTTCGTGAGGGCCTCCTGGCCCGCGATGGGATGAGCCTGTCGTGTCGGCTCCGACCTGGGCAGTCACGTCCGTGGGGTCTCCCGCCCCCCAATCTGCGGGGCTCCGCACAGACCGAGGGCCCGCCACCGACCGGTGACGGGCCCTCGGTCCGGGAGTGCGGTCAGGCGGTGGGGGTCACCGCCTTGCCCAGCGACCCGTCGCCGACGCCGGCCGAGTTGATCGCCCGGACGCGGACGTTGTACCGCTGGCCGTTGACCAGGGTGGTCAGCGTCACCGTGGTGGCGGTGGCCCCGGCGTTCGCGGTCACCGTGGGAGGCAGGACGGCGCCGGGGTTGTCGGCCGGTGCCACCGGGACCGCCGTGATGCGGTACCCGGTGACAGCCGAGCCGCCGTCGCTGGCCGGTGCGGTCCAGTTGACGACCGCGGAGGCGTTGCCGGCCGTCACGGCGCCCAGCGTCGGGGCACCCGGCACGGTGGCAGGGGTCTCCGTGCCGCCGCCGCCACCCGGGTCGGTCACCGGACCGGGGTCGGGGCCGGGGTCGGTCGGCGGGGTGCCGCCGGGGCTGGCCGGGCCGTCGGTGATGCTCACCCGCATGGTCCCGGTGGCGCCGCTGGCGTCCTTGACCGTCACCGTCGCCGGAGGCGCGGAGATCGCGAAGGTCTTCGCCGCGGCCGAGTCGAGCGTCCCGATCCCGACCACGGTCAGGGGATAGGACGCCGGGGCGACGGCCGAGGCCGCGACGGTGAGGTTCGTCCCGTCGTAGGTCGCCTGGCTCACGGACACGCCGTTGATCTTGTACGTGCTCGAGCTGACCGGCTTGTCGCTCAGATTGCGGACGGTCACCTCGGTCGGCGCGGTCGCCCCGCTCTGCAGCGGGATGCGGACGTAGAACCGGTCGGAGCCCGGGTCGTGCTCCATGGGGGTGGTGGCGAACCGGCCGTCCTGGCCGACGACCTCCAGCGCGCTGCCCTTGCTGGTGGTGAAGACGTCGAGGTGGGTGCCGTTGACCGCGGCCAGGTCGACCTTGAGGCCGGTGTTCACCGCGACCTTGCCGGAGATGCTGAACAGGTCGGTGGTGCCCTCCTGGAGGGAGCCCTGCCAGGCGGTGAACCGGTTGAAGCCGGTGGGGCTGCCGGTGACCTGGTGCAGGACGTCCGGGTTGCCGAGGTAGCCCGCGGGCGGGGCCGGGAGGACGCCGGGCCGCCACTTGAGGAACGGGCCGAGGTTGCCGGCCAGCGGGGTGTCGAAGTTGCCCAGCGCCGGCGAGACGTCCTGGACGAAGCGGCCGCGGCCGGTGGCGTCGGTGTCGACGGTCAGCTCACCGAAGGGGTGCTTGAAGCGGAAGGTCGTGCCCGGGGCGGCGTCGTCGACGTCCACCCGGACCCGGGCGAAGACGGTCTGCTCGCCGGGGTTGACCACCTCGTTGAGCCAGGCGCCCTCGAGACCCAGGACGAGCGAGGCGGTGCCGCCGCCGCGCAGCGGCAGCTCGGCCTCGACGAGCTGGTAGAAGAACTCGCCCGGGAAATTGTTCGGGAAGGAGACCGGCGCCGAGGGATTGGGCACCTCGTCGGCCGGGATGCCGCAGAGCGGGTTGGTGTGGTCGAGGCAGGGCTCGAGCCGCACGCCGCTCTTGTCCTCGTACCAGGTGGGGAACCCGTGACTGGCGTCGACCGGACCGGCCTGCACGAGCTGGCCGGGGTTCTTGACCGTGATCTCGGTCGCCGCCGTCGCCACCGTCGCCATGCTCACCGGCACGACCAGCGCCGCGAGGCCGGCGACCACGCGCCGGCCGAGTGGCGATCCCCGTCCGTGCTCGGTCGTGCTCGGGCGTCGTTGCGTCAGGCTCATGGCCGTCCCCTCCAGGTGTCGTGCGTCGGGCCCCCCGTCCACGAGCGTTCGCCGGGACGTTGCGGTAAGCCTGTCGAGGCGGCGCAGGTGAGGGCAGCCTTCGAGGGGGGGAGCCGGATCCCCCAATCCGAGGGTGTGCGAGCACGCGGACCGGCGTCTGGCAAGGGCCCGAGGGCCCGCCACCGGCTGGTGACGGGCCCTCGGGGTGTTCAGTTGCGGTGTTCGCCGGGCGGGGTCACCCCTGGCGAGGCCGCCCGGGGTGGGTCACTGGACGGTGACGTCGAACGGACCGGCGATGCCGCCCTCGCTGGACTTGATCCAGACCCGGCCCGGGTTGGCGGGCGGGGGCGCCAGGCGGAGCTCCCACTCGCCACCGACCTCGGGAGCGACCAGGGCCGTGACCGGGGCCGTCGCGCCGGCGATCGCCGTACCCGGTGCGGTGCCGGCGGTGTTGGACCGGTACACCGTGATCGTGACCGGCTGGCCGGCCCCGTTGGTCACCATCGAGGCGCTGCCGCCGAGGCGGAACTCATTGCCCGTCCGGTAGGCGGCCAGCTCGATGGTGACGGCGTCCCCGGTGACGGTCGCGTCCACGTTGGCGGAGTTGGCCGAGTACGTGGTGGCGGCCGGCGTCCTGGAGGCGACCCGGAACCGGTAGCGCTGCCCGTCGGCGTTCTTCGGCAGGTTGGTGATCTCCGCGCTCGGCGTGGTCACGACCTTGTCGAACTGGGCCGCCCGCGTGACGGTCGCGGTGGAGCCCGTGCCGGCCACGGTCCAGACCTGGACGCGGTAGTCCGTGGCGTCCTGGACGGCGGTCCAGCTCAGGTTGACCGCGCCCTGCGGGGCCGTGGCACTCGGACCCGCCGGCACGACGCTGTCGACCGTGACGCCCTGCGGGA
Organism: Geodermatophilus sp. CPCC 205506; assembly: GCF_051383635.1. NCBI lineage: Bacteria > Bacillati > Actinomycetota > Actinomycetes > Geodermatophilales > Geodermatophilaceae > Geodermatophilus > Geodermatophilus sp. CPCC 205506. The sequence goes on from NZ_JALPKP010000054.1 coordinate 24,997, forward strand.
TCGCGGCCGCGGCGGCCGGAGCCGGGGAGGCCACACCCTCGAGCCGGGTGATGTTCCCCGCCGCGTCGAAGGCCGCCAGCTTGATCGTGGTGTTGGCCGTGGTGACCGGGATGGTCTCGCCGGCCTTCAGCAGCTTGGCGGTGGCCGACGGCATGTCGGCCAGCGTCGGGTCGCTGCCGTCGGTCGTGTAGTAGACGTCGCCGTCACTGGTCACCGAGACCGTCCGGGTCTGCACCGCGGTGGCGCTCAGGGTCGGGGTGGTGGTCAGCGTCGGCGGCGTGGTGTCCACCGTTCCTGGCGTGCCCGGGGTGCTGCCGGGGTTGGCCGGCGCGAACGCCTCGCTCATCCGGGGGCCGGCCAGCGACCGGACCTCGATGTCGTACTGCTTGGCCGGGTCCAGCGTCAGGTTCGCGCTCGTCGCGGTGGCGCCGAGGCGGACACCGGTCTGCACGCGCGGCGTGCCGGCCGGGGCGTTCGCGGCGGCCGCCTCGATCGCCACGACGCTGTAGCCGGTGACGGCCTGGGCGTCGGGAACGGCCGCCGCCGGGGTCCAGTTCACCGCCATCTGGGCCGGGTTGGTCGCGTTCCGCACCGCCGAGAACGAGCCGGCCGGCGCCACGGCGTCGACGGGACCGGCCGGGCACCCGCCCATGCCGGGGCCGCCGAGCTCGCCGAACTCGGCGATGGTCAGGCCCTGCCGGTTGCCGGCGGTGTCCTGCACCTGCCAGGACATGAACCGCTCGCCGCCGCCGGTCGCCACCATCTCCGCGACCGTCGCGGCGTCCGCACCGGTGAAGGTGTAGGTCGCGGTGAAGGTGTTGGCGGCGTCGTTGATGGCGAGGCTGGACGTGTAGCCGGTGTCCCCGGTACCGCCCGGCACCGCGCGGACGTCCCGGCGGCCGACCGAGGTGTCCTTGAGGTCGGGGTTGATGACCCGCTGCTCCACCTGGGACAGGTTCACGCCGTCCTTGATGTATCCGGTGACGGTCACGGTGTTGCCGCTGCGGACGGCACTGGCGTCGACGGCGGCGTCCTGGACGATCGTGTCGCCGAGCACGGTGTCACCGAACCGGATCCGCACCATGTCGCCGGCGCGGATGTCCGGGGTCACCTGGAGGTCCGGGCCGGCCCCGGCGCCCCAGCAGGCACCGCCGGGGTGGTTCACCTCGAAGGCGACGTCACCGGCCGCGACCACGGACTGCGCCGAGCCGACGACGACGCCGCCGCGGAGCACCTCGAGGGTCGCGGTCTGGCCGACGCGATTCTGGAAGCCCTCGACGGTGACGAAGTCGCGGTTGGGGAAGACCACGATGTTGTGCGGGGCCGGGGGCGGTGCCGCGCCGGCCGGCTGGGCCAGGAAGAGCCCGCCGGTCGCCGAGGCGATCGCCAGCGCGCTGCTGAGGACGACGCGGCCTGCGCGCTTCGTGGATCGGGGCAGTCGCGACGCGGAAGGAGCTGTGGCTCCGGATCCGCCCCCGCGACCGCCGATGTGGGTCGGTCGTGACTGACTCATGGTGGTCTCCGCTGTCCGCGAATGCCCCGATCGGGTGATCGAAGCCGTGCGGAGACAGTCGCGTGGCGGGGTGGGGGGAAGGCAGCCGTGAGGAGGGGGGCGTAGGACCCCCAATCCGGGGGCGACTTCCGGAACGAGCTGGTCCGCTAGGGTTGGGGGCACGCCCGAGGGCCCGCCACCTCGCGGTGACGGGCCCTCGGGTCGTGCAGGTGTCCAGTTCGTGCGGCCTCCCGGCCGGGCCCGCTGCGGGCCCGGCCGGGACGGCGTCAGCGGGCCTCGACCGTGAAAGGCCCCTCGACGTCACCGTTGCTGGACATGATGTAGATCACGCCCAGGTTGGTCGCCGGAGCCGGGTCGAGGGTGGTGTTCCAGGCACCCACGCCGGTCTCGTCGAGCCCGCCGGGTGCGTGCGCTCAGGAGCAGTCGCGACGCGGAAGGGCCGCAGCTCCACGTCCGCTTCCGCGACCGCCCGCGAGGGGTCGTGCTGTGGTCATGGGGACTCTCCGCAGTCGTCCAACCCTGACCCCGGTCGGGCGACCGAGATCTGTGCGGAGGAAGGGTCGTCGGGCGGCGCGTTCGCGGGCAGCCGCCGGCAGGGGTGCGCCCGGGCCCCAACCCGAGGTCGCACGAACGGGCGTGCGTGCCCGCTGACCTGCGCGGATCCGCCGGCGGCGGTCAGCCGGCCGGTGCGGGCTCGGCCGGGACCACGAGCACCGGCCGGTGGGCGCAGTGCAGCAGCGCCCGCGGCACGCTGCCGAGCAGCAGCTCGCGGCTGGCGGAGCGACCGCGGCTGCCCACCGCGACCACGGCCGCACGGCGACCGGCGGCGGTCTCGGCGAGCGTGGCGGCGGTGGCGCGGGCGCTGCCCGGCCGGCCCGAGCACGGCACCGTGAGCAGCTCCGCGCCGTCCGGTGCCGCGGGCCCGGGACCGGGACCCGGCTCCGCGACGGCGACCAGCAGCTGCTGCCGGCCGGGGAACAGCGCCGCCGCGGCGTCGATCGCCCGCCGCGCGCCGGCCGAGCCGTCCGTGCCGACCAGCACCGGTCCCGAGGCGGCCGCCGCCCACTCCTCGGTGGTCAGTGGGTGGGGGACGACGAGCACCGGCACCGGGCTCACGTGCACGACCAGCTCGGACACGCTGCCCAGGGAGGCGCGCACCCCGCCGAGCCCGCGGGAGCCCACGACGACCAGGTCGGCGCCGAGCTCCTCCGCCGTCCGGGCGAACTGGTACCCGTCCCCGCCGAAGGTGCGCTTGACCAGTCCGTCGGCCTCCCAGCCGGCGGCGCGCGCCAGCTTGACGCCGTTGCCGGCCATCCGCTCGGCCTCGGCCCGACCCTCCTTCTCCAGGAGGTCACCGAGGGCCTGCAGGCCCGAGGCCCGCCCGGCCAGCCGCTGGCGCAGCTCCGGGGAGGTGAACGGCGGCTCCCACAGGTTGAGGATCGAGGCACGGGCCGACGGCACCAGGGTGGCGGCCGCCTCGATGGCGTTGACCGCGCTGGGGGAGCCGTCGTAGCCGACGAGCACGCGCAGGGTCCGGACGGCGGGGTCAGGGGCGCTCATGACCCCATCCTCTCGGCAGGGGCCGACGTCGTGCGACCGGCGCGTCATGGGGTAGGCAGGACGCGGCCGCCCCGTCCGGGGGCCGGTGCCGCGAGACGGAGGCTGCGCAGATGGACGAGCAGGGCTGGACCGCGGTGGTCGAGGCCGCCATCCGGGCGCCGTCGATCCACAACACCCAGCCCTGGCGGTTCACCGCCCGCGCGGACCGGCTGGAGGTGTACCTCGACCCCGACCGGGCGCTGCCGGTCCTCGACCCCGGCGGCCGGCAGCAGGTGATCAGCTGCGGGGTGGCCGTCGAGTTCGCCGCGGTCGCGCTGCGGGCCGCGGGCCACGCCGGTGAGGTGGAGCTGCTGCCCGGCGCCGACCGCGACCACCTGGCCACCGTGCGGCTCGGTGCGCCGCGCGAGGTGACGGCGGAGGACCGCGCGCTCGCCGGGGCGATCGGCCGGCGGCACACCGAGCGTGCCCCGTTCCGGCCGCGGGCGCTCCCCGCCGGGCTGGTCGACCGGCTGCAGGCCGAGGCCGGCCGGCTGGGCGTGTGGGTCAAGCCCATCACCGAGTCGGAGGAGGAGGTCGCCACCGTCTTCCTCATCTCCCGCGCCGAGGAGATGGAGCAGCGAAACCCCGAGTACGTGGCCGAGCTGCAGCGCTGGCTGCGCACCGACCCCGGCGCGACGGACGGCGTCCCCGTCGACGCCGTCCCGAGCGAGGACCCGGCCACCCGGCCGTCCAACTGGCTGATCCGCGACTTCGTCGTCGGCACCCGCGAGCCGCACGGGCGCTTCCTGCCGGAGGCGGACGCCGGCGCGCCGCCGCCGGCGGTCGAGCGGCCCACCGTCGTCCTGCTGGGCACCACGAGCGATGACCGGGCGGCGTGGTTGCTGGCCGGGCAGGCGCTGGGCCGGGTGCTGCTGCAGGCGACCGCCGAGGGGGTGGCCGCCTCGCCGCTCACCCAGGCGCTGGACTGGCCGTCCACCCGGACGCGGCTGCGCAGCCGGCTGTCGCTGGTCGGCTACCCGCAGATGCTGCTGCGCATGGGGTACCCGTCGGCCGAGGCGGCGCCGCACTCCGGCCGGCGTCCGGTCACCGACGTGCTGCGCGTCGAGCCCACCGGCTGACCGCGGTTCACTCGCGGCGCTGCGTGCGGGCCCAGGGGTCCTCGGGGTCGAAGTCCTCGTCGGGCTCCTCGGCCTGCGCCGGCCCGGGCGGGCGGACCCCGGCCTCCAGGGCCGCGTCGCGTTCGCGGGCCCGGTCGGCCCGCTCCGCCCGCTCCCGCTCGCGGAGCTCGCGCCGGGTGGGCCGGTCGTCGGCCACCGGCCGCCCGGCCAGCCGCCACAGCCCGGCGCCGGCCAGCGCCAGCCCGATCGGCAGCACGTAGGCCGCGGCCCGTTCGGTGCCGCCCTCGCCGAGGTGGCCGGTGATGCCGGCGACGAAGAACACCGTCATCGCCGTGCCGACCAGGCCGAGCACGGCCAGCCCCGTCCCCAGGACCTCCGACCGGGGCCGGACGGCGTAGGCGAGGGCGATCAGCGCCAGCCCGCCGCCCACCAGGTACAGGCCGGCGCCCGCCTCGTGCAGCGCGTCCTGCCCGCCCTGGGGGAACACCCCGACCAGCGCGACCCCGACCGCCGCCGCGGTGAGGAACACCGGCGCCAGCCGCCCGCCGGTGCCGGCCAGAGCGGGGCGCAGCAGCACCGCACCGGCGCCGATGAGCAGCCCCTGCGCGATGAAGGAGGCGTTCATCAGCACGTGCGCCGGCGAACCGGCCGCACCGAGGGCGCTGACCAGGTCGTCGGCCCGGGAGTAGCCGTCGGCCTGCAGCGCGGCGACGGCCTCGACGACGAAGAACTGCAGGGTCAGCAGCCAGGCGAGCGCGCCCCAGCGGTACCGGGAGGGAGTCACGCCCGCCATCGTCCCAGGCCGGTCAGGCGCCCTCGGGCAGCCGGGCGAGGACGGCGGCGAACTCGGCGGCCGCCAGCCACGACGGGTTGCTGCCGGCCGGCATCCGCAGCACCTCGGCGCCGGCGGCGGCGGGGTCGGCGAGCAGCTCGGCCCGCGGCACGGGCGAGGGGAGCCGGGTGAGCCGGACGGCGACCACCGGACCGTCGGCCTGCTCCTCGGGCCCACCCGACAGCCGGCCGAGGGCGTGCACCCCGGGGTCGGTGCGGCCGCTCACCCACAGCAGGCACTTCTGCCCGGGGCGCATGAGCTCCAGCCGGTAGGAGCGGCGCACGCAGCGGGTGAGCTCCCGGGTGCCGCCGACCGGCCAGCCGGGGTCGATCGCCTCCGGCGGCCGGGTCGACTTCAGCACCCAGCAGGCGACGTCGCCCACCGACAGGCGGGGCACCCGGGCCGCCAGGTGCACCGCTCAGTCGGTCGCGGCGTGCTGTTCGGCCCCCGCGGGATCGGCGTCGTCGGAGTCGACCAGCTGCCGCTCCTGCTCGGTGCGGTGCTGCAGCTCGTCGTCGTTCGGTCGCGGATCGGCCTTGCCGTGCGCCTGGCGGTCCCGCGGGGCGGACTCCGTGGTCTCCATGACGTCGTCGAGGGTGGGGCGGTCGGGCTCGCTCATGTCGGTGCTCCGCTTCGTCGCAGGATGTCTCGTCACGGGGAGCCATAGCCAGGGAGCCCGGGCCGTAACCCGGTCGTCAGCGTTGTTCGAGCTGCGCCGCCGGCACCCACGCCTCGACCAGCACGGGACCGTGCGGCCCCGCGACCGCGTAGGTGACCCGGCCGAGCCAGCCGCCGTCGGCCTGCCGCCACTCGACCAGCAGCCCCGGCCACACGCCGGGTGCCCCCGGCGGGTCGTGCACCCAGCAGTGCCGGCCCCGGCCCTCCGCCCGGCGGCTCGTGGCCGCCGGGCGGAACGGCTCGGGCGCCGGCGGCGTCACCCCCGACCGGGCGGCCCGCTCACCGAGGGAACCGCCCGACCGTCCTGGGTGCATGCCGCCGGCCATGGGCAGAGTCTGGCACGCTGATCGAACACCCGTTCGACCGACGCGACCCTCAGTCGCGCCGGGCGGCGCCCTCGGCGAGGGTGCGGGCCACCGTCTGCACCAGCGGGTGCTCCGGCAGGTCCTCGACGAGGACCGGCAGCGGCAGCGACCAGTTCGGACGGTCGGTGGTGCCGGGCATGTTGGGCCGGCGACGCTCGGCGACGGCGTCCTCCAGCGTCGCCGACAGCAGCAGGGACGGCGCCTGCGCGAGCAGCTCGTGCGCGCGCTCCACCGCCGTCTCCGGGGTGGCGTTCTCCCGGACGCCGGAGATCCTGGTCAGGAGCGACCGCCGGCCACGCTCGAGCTCCTCGTCGCTCCCGGTGCCGCGCTCGCGCTGCTCGTCGACGTCGGCACCGGTCCACAGGCCGGCCACCGTGGGCAGGTCGTGGGTGGTGATGGCGGCCATCGCCTCGGCCGGCCAGGTGGCGGGGGCGTCCTCCTCGAACCACAGCAGCCGGTAGCTGAGGACGCCGTGCTCGGCCATCGCCTCGCGGACGCCCTCCTCCACGGTGCCGAGGTCCTCGCCGACGACGACGGCCTGCGCGCGGGCGCTCTCCAGCGCGACGATGTCGAGCAGGTCCTCGGCCGGGTACCGGACGTAGGCGCCGTCCGCGGCGCTCCCGCCCGACGGCACCCACCACAGCCGGAACAGGCCCATGACGTGGTCGATGCGCAGCCCACCGGCGCCGGCCATCGTGGCGCGGATCGACTGGATGAACGGTTCGTAGTCCGCCGCGCGCAGCTGCCACGGGATCAGCGGCGGCGAGCCCCAGTCCTGGCCCTGGGAGTTGAAGGCGTCCGGGGGCGCGCCCACGCTCGCCCCGGTGGCCAGCACGTCCTGCCAGGTCCAGGCGTCCGCGCCGCCGCCGGCGACCCCGATCGGGAGGTCCTGGATGACGGTCATGCCCTCGGTGGCGGCCGACAGCTGCAGGTGCAGCGCCCACTGCAGCCAGGCGTGGAAGGCGACGTCGCGCTCGTGCTCGGAGACGAACGCGCCCACGGCCGGGTTGCGCGGGTCGCGCAGCTCCTCGGGCCAGGTGTGCCAGTCGGGTCCGTGCACGTCGGCGAGGGCGCACCAGGTGGCCCAGTCCTGCAGCGGCTGACCCTCGTGCCACCACCAGTCGGGGAAGGCGGGGTCGTCGCGGCCGGTGGCGTCGAAGACCCGGCGGAGCACCTCGCGCTTGCGCGCCCAGATCGCGTCCCGGTCGATCAGCTCGCCGTCGCCGAGGGCCCGCCCGGCGTCGTCCTCCAGGTCCACGGCACCGGCGCCGGGTACCTCGGACACCCGCAGGTAGACCGGGTTCCGGAAGCGCCGGGTGGCCGGGAGGTAGGGACTGGCCTCCTGCCCCGCCGTCGGGGCGACGGCGTGCAGCGGGTTGATGAGGACGAAGCCGGCACCCTGCCCGGCGGCCATCTCCCGGACGGCGCGCAGGTCGGCGAGGTCGCCGATGCCCCAGCTGGCGCGGCTGCGGGTGGCGTAGAGCTGCACCGCCCAACCCCAGGCGCGGTCGGCCGGCAGCCAGCAGCGGCCGGGGGAGACGATCAGCCGCCGGCGCGGCCCCCCGGGCTCCTGCAGCCAGTGGTAGCCCAGCGGGAAGTCCTCGGGCAGCTCGCCGTCGACCTGCCGGACGGTCCCGTCCTCGCAGGTCACCTCGGCCTCGTCGACCTCGAGGGCGTCCCCGGGCCGGGCGACGATCGGCGCGCGCTCGTCGAGGTCGGCCGGCGGCGTGCCGATCACCTCCCGCAGCCGCTCGATGGTGGCCGGGTCGACCCGGTGTTCCTCGTCGAGGGCGTCGACCCAGCTGGCATCGATGCCCCACTCGTCGGTGGGTGGCGTGCGCGTCACCCCCCGATCCTCCCCAGCCGGGGCGGTGCCCACACCGCAGCGCCACAGTGGTGCCGGTCTCGTCCTTGACCCTCCAGCGGCTGGAGGATGCATCGTCGCCGCATGACCGAGGACGGACGGCTCGCCATCGGGCAGCTCGCCCACCGGCTCGGCGTCCCCGTGCGGACGGTGCGCTTCTGGTCCGACGAGGGCCTGGTCGACCCGCCGTCCCGCTCGGCCGGCGGCTACCGGCTCTACGACGCGGACGCCGTCGCCCGGCTGGACCTCGTCCGGACCCTGCGCGAGCTGGGGCTGGGCCTGGCGGCCATCCGCGAGCTGCTCGCCCGCCGGCGCACGGTGGCCGAGGTGGCGGCCGAGCACGTCCGCGCGCTGGACGCCGAGATCCGCCTGCTGCGCCTGCGCCGCACCCTGCTGCGGTTCGTGGCGACGGCGGGCACCACGACGGAGGAGATGAGGATCGTGCACGACCTGGGCACCCTGTCCGCCCGCGAGCGGCAGCAGCTGATCGACGAGTTCGTCGAGCGGGCCTTCGCCGGGCTGCCCGACGACGCCCCGGGCGCCGGCATCGCGGCCGGCATGCGCACGCTGCCCGCCGAACTGCCCGAGGAGCCGACGCCGGAGCAGGTCGGCGCCTGGCTGGAGCTGGCGCGGCTGGTGGCCGACCCCTCCTTCGCCGACCGGGTGCGGGAGATGGCAGTGGCCGGTGCGGGCGCGACGCCGGAGGAGCCGGACACCCTCGGGGCCGACGCCGGCCGCATGGTGTCGCTGGGCCGCCGGGGGCTCGACGGGGGCGTCGTGCCGGGCACGCGGGCGGCCGAGGCGCTGGTGGCGGAGTGGCTGGGCGACGTGTCTCCTGCCCGGCGGGCCGAGCTCGCCGACCGGCTGGCCACCTTCACCGACGCTCGGGTCGAGCGCTACTGGCAGCTGCTGGGGGTGCTCAACGGCTGGCCGCCCTTCGAGCCCTCGGTCCCGGCCGTCGAGTGGTGGATCGCCGCCCTCCGCGCGGTCAACTGATCCGTCGTGAACCGGCCGTCCCGCCCGCCCGGCGGGGGCATCCGCCCTGGACGCGACTTTCCGCGCCGGGAGTCCGGGATGGCCGGGCCCGTCGGGGACCGTCTGGGACGGGACCTTCCGCGCCGAGAGTCCGTCTTGGACCCATTCCTCCTCCCACCCGTTCCGGGTTCTGACGGCGGCCGTCCGTTGTTGGGCCCGGACTTTCGGCGCCGAAAGGCCGTCCTGGACCCACCTCACCTCCCACCCGTTCCGGCGCCCGGCGGCCGGCGTCCCTCCTTGGGACCGGACTTTCGGCGCGGAAAGTCCGGGAGGGAGCCGGGCCTGTCGGGCCGCGGTGCCCACCGTGTGACTGGTCCCGCCGCGCCGACCGACTCCCGGATCGTCTTTCCCGGAGTTCGTGCGTCTGTGCTGGTGAGAGGCCCAGAAAGTGTCGTACCCCGGTCTTGGGTTGGGGTCGTGTTCAGCGGGAGTGGGTTCGGGGTCGGCCTGAGGGTCGCCGAGCTCGCGCTGCCCGACCAGTGGCCGGCCGATCGGGTGCCGGTGCAGCTGGCCGA
>NZ_JALPKP010000055.1:0-34471 GCF_051383635.1 Geodermatophilus sp. CPCC 205506
GGCCACCGTCGCCGTCGTCGTCTCCGCCGCCGACACCGCCCGCGCCGCCACGTCGGAGGCCTCGGCCGCGTTCGTGGCGATCTCCCGGATCGACGCACCCATCTGCTCCGCGCCCGCCGCGACGGTCTCCACGCTGCGGGACACCTCCTCGGCGGCGCCGGCCACCACCCCGGACTGGGCCGAGGTCTCCTCCGCCGACGCCGAGATCTGCGCCGACGAGGCGCTCAGCTCCTCCGACGACGCCGCGACCGCGGTCGCCGACGAGGCCACCTCCGTGAGCACCGCCCGCAGGCCCTCCTGCGCGGCGTCCAGGGCGGCGGCCATCCGGCCGACCTCGTCCCGGGACTGCACCCCGCTGGCGACCGTCAGGTCGCCGGTGGCCAGCGCCTCCAGCGCGACCTGCACCCGCCGGACCGGCCGGGTGACCGACCGCATCGTCAGCCAGCTGATCGCGAGGATGAGCGCCAGCCCGAGGCCGGCGACGACGATCGTGGTGGTCTGCGTCGTGTCGATCGCCGCGGCCAGCCGGGCCTCGGCCTCGTCGGTCGCTGCCTCGAGCGAGTCCTTGGCCGCTCCCACCGCCCCGTCGGTGAGGTCGTTGGCCGCCTGGATCTGCTCCCAGTTCACCCGGGCCGCCGCCTGGTCGGCGACGGCGGTGTCGACGAACGCGGTGATCGCGGTGGTGTAGTCGTCGAAGCTCGCCTGCAGGTCCGCGACGGCCGAGGCGGCATCGCCGGTCAGCTCGATCGTGTCGAGCTCCGCCAGCAGGGCCACCGGCGTGGCGACGTCGTCGGCCAGCTCGGTCAGCTGCTCGGCGGGCGTCTCGCGAACCAGCGACTTGAAGCCGTCGACCTTGAGCTCGCTGGCTCGGGTGTCCACCTGCAGGACGAGGGCTTGGGCGTGCTGGAGGGCGGCCATCTCGGCGTTGAGCTGGCGGACGGTGGCGTTGCCGATGAGCACCGCCCCGAGCAGGCCCGTGAAGGCCATGACGACGACGCCGACGAGGATGCCGAACTTGACCCCCAGGGGCCGGTCGGCGAACCAGGACGAGCCGCGGGGTGGGGGAGCGGTGGCGGGGGAGCTGGGCACGGGAGGTCTCCTGCATTTTCCGGGGAGGACGAACGGGTCGATCGTTGGACCCATTCCAAGCGTGGTGCGGTTCCCACGACACACGGTTACGGAATTGTTCCCCAGAATGCGCTGACCGAATGGTGGACGGGCGTCATGTCGACTTCCCCGACAATGCGACGCCCCGTGGCCCGCGCCATTCCGGAGGAGATGGCGGGGGAGGGGAGTCAGGCGAGCGCGCGGGCCAGCTCGTCGAGGAAGGGAACGACGGCGGCGGTGTCGGGGAGGCGGAAGCGGGCCGCCGTCTCGCCCTCGCCGACCTTGACCGTGACGTCGTCGTGGGGGAGCGCGCGGAAGGCGTCCTCGTCGGTGAGGTCGTCGCCGAGGTAGATGGCCGCGGCGGCGCCGAGCTCGTCGCGCAGCCGGCGGAGCGCGCTGCCCTTGTCGGCGTCGGTCACCGCGAGCTCGAGCACCTCCTTGCCCGGCTTCAACGTCAGTGACGGATCTGCCGCCCGGTGCGCTTCCTCCAGCAGCCCGGCAGCCGCGGCGCGGTCGGTCACCTGCCGGACGTGCACTGCCACGCTGGCCGGCTTGACCTCCAGGAGCGCGCCCGGCACAGAGGCCACGAGCGGAGCGAGCCGGTCGGCGAGCTCGTCCCGGCGGGCGGCGAGCTCGCCGGTGAGCGGTCCGTCGAACTCGGCCCCGTGGCTGCCGACGTACCGGTACGGGCCGGTGAGGCCGCTGACGGCCTGCAGGTCGGCGACCCCGCGCCCGCTGACCAGTGCCACCACGACGCCGTCGCGGGCGGCGACCCGGCCGAGGGCCTCGGCGGCGCCGGGGGAGAGGACGGCGGCGGACGGCTCGCCGACGAGCGGGGCGAGCACCCCGTCGTAGTCGCTGGCGACCAGCAGCGGCCGGCGGGCGGCCAGCCCGGTCAGCGCGGCCGCGAGGTCGGCCGGGATCCTGGTCACTGCTGCGCACGCAGCGCGTCGATGAACGACGTCGCCCAGTGGTCGAGGTCGTTCTTGGCGAGGTGCCGGCGCATGGCCCGCATCCGCTTGGCGCCTTCGCCCGGCTCCTGACGCAACGCCCGCACCAACTGGTTCTTGAGCCCCGTGATGTCGTGCGGGTTGACCAGGTACGCCTGCCGCAGCTCGGCCGCGGCGCCGGCGAACTCCGAGAGCACCAGGGCTCCGCCGAGGTCGCCGCGGGCGGCCACGTACTCCTTGGCCACCAGGTTCATGCCGTCCCGGTACGGCGTCACGAGCATGACGTCGGCGGCGCGGTACAGGGCGGCGAGCTCCTCACGCGGCACCGACTGGTTGATGTAGTGCACCGCCGGGCCGCCGAGCGCGCCGAAGATGCCGTTGATGTGGCCGACCTGCTGCTCGATCGTCTCGCGCATGTGCACGTAGTGCTCGACCCGCTCCCGGCTCGGCGTCGCCACCTGCACCATCACGGTGTCGGGCGCCGCCAGGATGCCGTCCTCGAGCAGCTCCTGGAACGCCGAGAGCCGGACGGCGATGCCCTTGGTGTAGTCCAGCCGGTCGACGCCGAGGATGATCTTGTCGGGGCTGCCCAGCTCGGCGCGGACCTCCTTGGCCCGCGCGAGCACCTCGGGGGAGCCGGCCAGCTCGTCGAAGGCCTGCACGTCGATCGAGATCGGGAACGCGCGCGCCGTCACCGTCCGGCCGTCGTACTCGATGGTCGGGCCGCGGGTGGGCAGCTCGTGCAGCCGCCGGGCCAGCTGCACGAAGTTGGTGGCGGCGCTGGGCCGCTGGAAGCCGACCAGGTCGGCGCCGAGCAGGCCCTCGACGATCGCCGAGCGCCACGGCAGCTGGGTGAACAGCTCGTAGGGCGGGAACGGGATGTGGAGGAAGAAGCCGATGGTGAGGTCGGGCCGCCGCTGGCGGAGCATCGCCGGCACCAGCTGCAGCTGGTAGTCGTGCACCCAGACGATCGCGTCGCGCGCCGCCACCTCCGCCGCGCGGTCGGCGAAGCGCTTGTTGACCTGGACGTAGGTGTCCCACCACGTCCGGTGGTACTCGGGCTTCTCGACGACGTCGTGGTACAGCGGCCACAGCGAGGCGTTCGACATGCCCTCGTAGTAGCGGTCGACCTCCTCCTCGGAGAGCTCCACCGGGATCAGCGACATCCCGCCGGACTCGAACGGCTCGGGGGCCTCACCGGCCGATCCCGACCAGCCCACCCACGCGCCGCCCTGCCCGGCCACGAACGGCTCCAGCGCCGTCACCAGGCCTCCTGGGCTGCGCTGCCAGCGCGTCGAGCCGTCGGGGTCGGTCACCTGGTCGACGGGTAGCCGGTTGGCCACCACGACGACGGGGCTGTCCGCTCGCTCGTGTCCTGCCGATGTCCCAGCCATACCGTCCCCGACCCTACTGAGCACCGCCGCCGACCGCGTTCCGAACCCTCATCCGGCGGCCACCCGGTAGGCCACCGCGGCCGCGCCGAGCCCGAGCACCACGCTCGCGGCGGTGTAGACCAGCGCCCGCCCGAGCCGTCGGTCCCCGCGGGGACCGCCGCCCGACCGGCGGTTTCCGCCGGAACCGCCGGACTCGGCCAGCCGGACGACGTCGGCGCCGAACGTGGAGAAGGTCGTCAGCGTCCCGCAGAAGCCGGTGCCGACCAGGGTGACCACCCAGCCGGGCGCGGCCGCCGTCCCCAAGACGACGCCCAGCACCGCGCTGCCGACCACGTTGACCACCAGGGTGCCCGGCGCGGGGTCCCGGCCGCCGCGGGCGACCAGACGGGTCACCAGCAGCCGCAGCGGGGCGCCGGCCAGCGCACCCGCGGCCACCAGCAGCGGCGTCACCGGGCGGACACCGCTCGGACCGCCCGCGCGCCCGCCACGACCGCGAGGACGCCGCCGACGACCGAGGCGAGCACGTAGCCGGCGGCCCGCACCGCCGCCCCGGCGTCGGCGAGCTCGACCACCTCGACGGCGAAGGCGGAGTAGGTGGTGTAGCCACCGAGGACGCCGACGGCCAGCAGCGGCCGCACCCACGCCGGCTCGGGGGATCGGGCGGTGACGACGGCGAGCAGCGCACCCAGCAGCAGGCAGCCGGTGAGGTTGACCAGCAGCGTCGCCCACGGCCAGCCGCCGGGGGAGGAGGGCAGCGCCGTCGCCACGCCCCAGCGGGCCAGCGCCCCGAGGACGCCGCCCACCGCGGCCAGCAGGTACGCCACCCGGTCCTCCCGAGGCATAGGAAGCTATCCCCACGTCACGAGCTCGAGGACGTGGGTAGAGCTTCCTATACCGCGGGCAGGCTCAGCGGCGGCGGGTCTCGGGGAAGAGCAGGTCGACGAAGCGCTCCGCGGTCGGCTGCGGCTCGTGGTTGGCGAGCCCAGGCCGCTCGTTGGCCTCGATGAACACGTGCTCCGGGCCCTCGACGTCCGGCACCAGGAAGTCCAGGCCGGTCACCGGGATGCCGATGGCGCGGCTGGCCCGGACGGCGGCCTGCGCGATGTCCGGGTGCAGCCGGTCGGTGACGTCCTCGATGGTGCCGCCGGTGTGCAGGTTCGCCGTCCGCCGCACACGGATCCGCGCCCCGCTGGGGGGGACGTCGTCCATCGCGTAGCCGGACTCGGCCACCACCTCGGCGGTCGTGTCGTCCAGCGGGATCCGCGACTCCCCGCCGGTGGCCCGTTCCCGGCGGCGGCTGGTGGACCGCACCAGGTCGGTGACCGGGCTGCGGCCGTCGCCGACCACCTCGGCCGGACGGCGCACCGCGGCGGCCACCACCTGGTGGTCGATCACCACCACCCGCAGGTCGTCGCCGGCAACCAGCTGCTCGACCAGCACGTCGGGGCAGAACTGCAGGGCCGCACCGACCGCCCGCTCCAGCGCCTCCGGCGACGTCACACCGACCGTGATGCCGCGGCCCTGCTCACCCCGCGCGGGCTTCACCACCACCTCGCCGCACTCGGCCATCAGCGCCAGCGCGTCGTCGAGGTCGTCCTCCGCCGCCACCGCCCCCCGGGGCACCCGGACGCCGGCCCGCTCCATGATCCGGCGGGTGACCCGCTTGTCGTCGCAGCGGCTCATCGCCACCGCGCTGGTGAACTCCGACAGCGACTCGCGGGTGAGCACCGTCCGGCCGCCGAGGGACAGCCGCATCTCGCCCCACTCGGCGTCGGTCACCTCGACGCGCACCCCGCGTCGCAGCGCCTCGTCGGCGATGAGCCGCGCGTAGGGGTTGAGCTCGTCCAGGCCGGGCGGGCGGGCGGCGAACAGCGGGCTGTTGATCGGGTTCTTCCGCTTGACGCACACCGCGGGCGTCCGCTGGAACCCGAGCTTGCGGTAGAGCGCGATCGCGCCGCTGTTGTCGTGCATGACCGAGAGGTCCAGGTACGACCGGCCCCGGCCGACGTAGCGCTCGGCCAGCACCCGGACCAGCGCCTCGCCGGTACCGGGCGGGGCGTCCTGGGCGTGCACGGCGAGGCACCACAGGCTGGTGCCGCCCTCGAGGTCGTCGAAGGCGAGCACGTGGTCGACGCCGGTGACCGTGCCGACGATCCGCCCGGTGCGCCGGTCCTCGGCGACCAGGTAGGTGAAGGTGCGGGTCCGGTGGTTGGCCCACATGGTGGCCGGGTCGCCGGTGACCATGCCGTTGCGGGCGTAGATCTCGTTGATCGCCCTCATCTCGGCCAGCGAGGTCACCGTGCGCACGAAGACACCGCGGATCGGCTCGGGCCGCGGCCGGTAGCGGTGCAGGTCCAGCCGGTAGGTGTAGCTGGGGTCGATGAACAGCTCGTCCGGCGCCAACCCGACCAGCACGTGCGGGTCCCGCGGGTAGATGCAGATGTCCCGGCGGCCGCCCTCCTCAGCGCGCAGCGCGTCGACGATCCCGCGCAGGTCGGCGAACGTCTGGCCGAAGACGAGCCGGCCCCAGCCGAGGTCGAGGACGACGTCGGTCGCCATGCCCCGGAGCTGGTGCTCCGAGGGCTGCTGCCACGAGCGGCTGGTGAACGACGGCGTGGCGGCGACCGCCGTCCGGCGACGGTGCCCGGCGAGCCGGGACATCACAGCCCGCTCACACCCCGTGCGTCTGCAGCCAGAGCTCGAGCAGGCCGAGCTGCCAGAGCTTGTTGCCGCGCAGCGGGGTGAGCTCGCCGTTCGGGTCGGCGAGCAGGCCGTCGACGTACTCGGGGCGGAACAGCCCCCGCTCCCGGGCGGCCTCGTTGGACAGGGCGTCGCGCACCAGGTCGAGGACCTTGCCCTCGAGGTGGGTGATCGCCGGCACCGGGAAGTAGCCCTTGGGCCGGTCGATGACCTCCGGCGGGATGATCCGCCGGCCGATCGCCTTGAGCACGCCCTTGCCGCCGTCGGCCAGCTTGAGCTCCGGGGGACACATCGCGGCCAGCTCGACGAGGTCGTGGTCGAGGAACGGGACGCGGGCCTCCAGGCCCCACGCCATGGACATGTTGTCCACCCGCTTCACCGGGTCGTCGACCAGCATGACCTCACTGTCGAGGCGGAGCGCCGCGTCCACCGCGGTCTGCGCGCCCGCCATGGACATGTGCTGCCGGACGAACTCCAGGCTCGGGTCGCCGTCCACCGCGTACCGGTCGGCGACCAGCCTCGCCATGTCGGCGGCGTCCCGGTCGAAGAAGGCGGCGGCGTAGCGCTCGACGGCCTCCTCGCGGCCCACCTCGGCCAGCGGCGGGTACCAGTGGTAGCCGGCGAAGACCTCGTCGGCGCCCTGCCCCGACTGGACCACCCGGATCGTCTGCGACACCCGCTCCGACAGCAGGTCGAAGGCGACGACGTCGTGGCTGACCATCGGCTCGGCCATCGCGCCGATCGCGTGTCCCAGGGCGGCCGCCAGCTCGTCGGAGGCCACCCGGATGCGGTGGTGGTCGGTGGCGAACCGCTCGGCGATGACGTCGGAGTACTGGAACTCGTCACCCTCGCGCCCCCCGACGGCCTCGAAGCCGATCGAGTAGGTGGCCAGCCCGGTCTGGCCCTCCTCGGCGAGCAGGCCGACGATCAGGCTGGAGTCCAGCCCGCCGGAGAGCAGCACGCCGACCGGGATGTCGGCGACCAGCCGCCGGCGGACGGCGACCCGCAGCGCCTCCTCGATCGCGTCCTCCCAGTCCCGCGCGGACCAGGACGCGTGCTCGGGACGGCGCTCGTAGGTGGCGTTCCAGTAGCGGTGCTCGCGGCTGGTCCCGTCGGCCTCCACCACCCGCAGGGTGGCCGGCGGCAGCTTGCGGACGCCGCTGAGGATCGTCCGCGGCGCCGGGACGACGGCGTGCCAGGTGAGGTAGTGGTGCAGCGCCACCGGGTCGATGGAGGTGTCGACGTCGCCGGCCCGGAGCAGCGCGGGCAGCGTCGAGGCGAACCGCAGCCGTCCCGGCGTCTCGCTCAGGTAGAGCGGCTTGATGCCCAGCCGGTCCCGGGCCATCACGATCCGGCCGGTGTCGCGCTCGTGGATGACGAAGGCGAACATGCCGTGCAGGTGCGAGACGACGTCGGCGCCCCAGTGGTGGTAGCCCTTGAGGATCACCTCGGTGTCGCTGTGCGAGAAGAACCGGTAGCCGTGCCCCTCGAGCTCGGCGCGCAGCTCCTGGTAGTCGTAGATGCAGCCGTTGAAGACCGCGGTGAGGCCCAGCTCGTTGTCGACCATCGGCTGGGAGCCGCAGCTGGACAGGTCGATCACCGACAGCCGGCGGTGCCCGAAGGCCACCCGGCCGTTGCTCCACGTCCCCTGGCCGTCCGGGCCACGGGGGACCAGGGCCTCCACCATCCGCGCCACGGCAGTGGTGTCGGCCAGGGAGCCGTCGAACCTGATCTCGCCGGAGAGGCCGCACATGAGTTCGATCCAACCCCCTCGGCACGGGGACCCGCCAGGCGGTCGGCGGAACGTCACACGCCGGACACACGCCCCGTTCCACGTGGAACGGGGCGGGCGATCGTGGGACCCCTGCGGGCAGAAGTGGCCAGTTCTGCCCCTGCGCTGACCAGGGGCCACCGCGCCTCAGCCGTGGTGCAGCGCGACCGGCCGGCCGTCGCTCCCGCAGCCGGGCGCCCCTGTCAACCGGGCAGGTCCGCCGTCGTGCGCTGCACCGGCCGCGCCAGGACGTCGGCCACGTAGCGGCGCGCCGGGCCGGCCAGGACCGCGCAGAACTCCATCCAGGCGTCCCGGAGCTCGACGCCCGGCCAGCCCGGCGGGCGCAGCGCGTCGGGCAGGATCGGGTCGCCGTTGGACACCCGCCGCACCCGGGCCAGCGCCCGCAGGTGGGTCACCAGCGCCGCGGCGCCGTCCGGCTCGGGGCCGGCGAGGACGGCCCTCATCCGCTCGATCTCCTGGCGGTAGGCCGCGGCCACCCCGTGCAGGTCCCAGCACCGGGCGGCGAGGGCGGCGTCCGACCCGCCGGTCTCGGGGGTCAGCTGCGCGGTGAGCAGGTCCAGCCGGCTGATCTGCTCGCCGGCCAGCTCGGTGCGGACGCCGTCGAGCGCGACCCGGTGCGGCGAGAGCCACGTCGCCGGGGCCAGCGGCCCGAAGCCGTGCCGGGTCAGCGTCCGGCGCACCCGCTCCCGCACCGCCCGGTCGGTCTCCGGGACGGTGTAGATGACCATGCGCCACCGGCCGTCCCACGGCGCCAGCCGCTCGTCGAGGCGGGCCCACCGCACCCGGACGGCGGAACGGAGCTCCTCGGTGGGGGTGTAGAGCGTCTCCCGGCCCCGGCGGAAGGCGCTCAGCCAGCCCACCCGCCGCAGCGCCGCGGTCGCCATCCGCGTGGTCGGCTCGGCCACTCCGAGGGTCTCCAGCAGGGTCACCAGCGACCGCAGCCGTACCGGCTGGTCGGTCACGGCGTCGAGGTGCTCGGCGAAGAGGTCGACGACGAGCTCGCGGACGGTCATCAAGGTCCTTTCGGCGCGCCCGGTGTTGGACGCGCCCCGTGGTGTCCGTCCCGGCCGAGGGCGGTGCCCGGGACGTTCCCCCTACGCGGGAGGATGGCACCCGTGCCAGTGCTCGCTGCCCCGGGGTCCCCCTGGTGAGTTCCGCGCTGGTGGTCGCCGTGACCGTGGTCGCGGCGCTGGTGGCCCTCGCCGGCCTCGCCTCGACGCTGGCCCGGCGGCGGATCGGCCTGCTGCACCTGTGGGGGACGGCGCTGCTGGAGGCGTTGCTGCTGGTGCAGGCCGTGCTCGCCGTCGTCCTCCTGGTGCGCGGGGAGCAGCCGGCCGACACCCCGACCTTCCTCGGCTACCTGGGTGGCATCGTGCTGCTGCCGGTCGCCGGGGCACTGTGGGCGCGGTCGGAACCGACCCGCTGGGCCGGCACGGTACTGGCCGTGGCGGCCGGCGCGGTGGGGGTCATGATCTGGCGGTTGCTGCAGCTGTGGGAGGCGACGGGTGGCTGAGCCGGTGCAGGGCGAGCGGGCGGCCGGCGGCGCCACCGCGGGCGGGCCCGGTCGGGTGCTGGTCGCCGTCTACGGCGTCTTCGCCCTGGCCGCGGGTGCACGGGCGGCGGTGCAGCTGTCCACCCGCTTCGACGAGGCCCCGGTCGCCTACCTGCTGTCCGCGCTGGCCGCGGTGGTCTACCTCGTCGCGACCGTCGCGCTGGCCCGCGGCGGACGGCGGACGGCGCTGGTCGCCATCTCGATCGAGCTCGCCGGCGTGCTCGTGGTGGGCACGCTGTCGCTGCTGGACGCGGCGGCCTTCCCCGACGAGACGGTGTGGTCGGCCTACGGGCGCGGCTACCTGTTCATCCCGCTGGTGCTGCCGGTGGTCGGCCTGCTCTGGCTCCGCCGGGCCCGCGCACTGCCTCGGTAGCGTCCGGCGGGGTCAGAACTCGCCGCCGCCGAAGTCGCCACCGAAGTCGCCGCCGACGTCCCCGCCGGAGTCGCCCCAGCCGCTGTCGGCGCCGCCGGCGAAGTCGCCCCCGGGGTCCCCGCCGTGGTCGCCGTCGGCCCCGGCGCCGTCCTGGTAGCCCTCGGCGTAGGCCTCCTCGTCCCCTCCGCCGAAGAGCCCGCCGTCGCCGATGCCGGTGTCGAACAGGGCGTCGGCCACCGCCGTCCCGACCACGAGGCCGCCGACGGTGCCCAGCAGGCTGGCGCCCATCATGCTGCCGAAGCTCGGCCCGTACCCGCCGCCGAAGCCGCCGCCGTACCCGCCCCGGCCGTACCCGCCGCCGTACCCGCCGCCGAACGCGCGCTCGAGCGTGCCCGGCTGGCGCACCTCGGCCCGGGTGGCGGCCCGGGCCAGGCTGCGCGGGTCGTCCGACCGCGGCCGCTCGCCCGAGGGCACCGCGGCGGCCAGCTGCACCAGCACCTCCTGGCGCTGCTGCGGGGTGAGCTTGCTGAACGCCTCGGCGTGCGCCGCCTCGATCTGGTCGGGCGGCGCGGTGCGCAGCAGGTACCGGTAGCGCTCGACCGCCTGCTGGTCCTCCGAACGCGCGGGCTGGGGTGGCGGGGGAGGGGCCTCGTAGTCGCCGTACGTGCGCGCGTGCCCGTCGTCGTAGCCGGAGCGGCGGCGGCCGAAGAGCCGGTCGAGCAGTCCCATGGCGATCGTCTCCCTCCGTGGCGCACCACGTCCTGCGTGGATGGGTTTCCCGGAGCGGCCGCGCCCACACCTGGCAACCGGACGGGGCCCCCGGCGGGGGATCAGCCCTCCGACGCCTCCCGCAGGCCGTAGGTGCCCCGGTGGAACAGCAGCGGCCGGCGCTGCCCGTCGGCGCCGAGATCGAGCACCCGCGCGGCCACCAGGGTGTGGTCGCCGCCGTCGTACTCGGCCCACAACTCGCAGTCGATCCAGGCGACGACGTCGTCGAGCACCGGCTGCCCGCGCCGGCTGGCCCGCCAGTGCACGCCGGCGAACTTGTCCGTGCCGGACCGGGCGAACGCGCCGGAGACCTCCGTCTGGTCCTCGGCGAGGACGTTGACGCAGAACCGGCCGATGTCCCGGAGTCGCGGCCAGGTGCTGGAGGTGCGCGCCGGCGCGAACACCACCAGCGGCGGGTCCAGCGACAGCGAGCTGAACGACTGGCAGGTGAACCCGATCGGCCCGTCGTCGGCGATCGCGGTGACCACGGTGACCCCGGAGGCGAAGTGCCCGAGCACGTCGCGCATGAGCCGCGGGTCCACGACCTCCACCCCGCCCGTCGACACCGGTTCCGCGTCGCTCATGCCCTGCAGCCAACCACGGCGGCGCCCCGGTCAGCCGACCGGCTGCGGCCGGGGGACCGACCGGCCCCCGGCCCGGTACAGGGAGCTCGGCAGCTCGTGGCCCACCGCCTCCTCGGTCACCCGGGCGGCGGCCAGCACGGCGTCGAGGTCCAGGCCGGTGCGCACGCCGGACTCCTCGAGCAGGTAGACCAGCTCCTCGGTGGCGATGTTGCCGCTGGCCCCGGGGGCGAAGGGGCAGCCGCCCAGGCCGCCCACGGAGGAGTCCAGCTGGGTCACGCCGGCCTGGACCGCGGCCAGCGCGTTGGCCTGACCGGTGCCGCGGGTGTCGTGGAAGTGCACGCCGACGGGGACGCCGGGGCAGGCGCGGCGGACGGCGTCGAGCAGCTGGACCACCCGCAGCGGCGTCGTCGTCCCGATCGTGTCGCCCAGGCACAGCGCGTCGGCGCCGGCGGTGACCGCGGCGCGGGCGACGTCGACGGTGCGGGGGATCGGGGTGCGACCGTCGAACGGGCAGTCCCAGGCGGTGGCGATGACCACCTCCAGCGAGCCGCCCGCGCCGTGGGCGAGGGCGGCGATCTCGGCGACCGCGCCGACGGCCTCGGCGGTGGAGCGCCCGGCGTTGGCGCGGCTGTGCCCGTCGGAGGCCGACACGACGTACTCGAGGTCGGCCACGCCGGCGTCGACGGCGCGGGTGGCGCCGCGCGGGTTGGCGACCAGGGCCGACCAGTGCACGCCGCCCCAGCGGGACAGCTCGGCGGCCACCTGGTCGGCGTCGGCGAGCGCGGGGACGGCCTTGGGGGAGACGAAGGACGTCGCCTCGATCCGGCGGACGCCCGTGGCCACCAGCGCCTCGAGCATCGCCAGCTTGGCCTCCAGGGGCACCGGCGCCTCGAGCTGGAGGCCGTCGCGCATCCCCACCTCGCGGATGTCGACGGCGGCGGGGAGCACCAGGTCGAACTCGTTCACGCAGGACCTCCTCGTCCGGTCGTGATCGTCATCCTCCTCGTCAGGTTCCACGTGGAACGACTCGGGGAACCTCCATGTCGAGAACGCGCAGGAAAGTGCCCTCGTTGCCGCAGGATGTCCGCCACGGAGGTGCCATGTGACGAACGTGATGGGCACGTTGCCCCCGGCGGATCGCCGGAGCGCGTTCGCCAACGCGCCCATGGGCATCCTCCTGGCCACCCCGTCCGGACTGGTGGTCGACGCCAACCCGGCGTTCGCCACCATGCTGGGCCGGACGACCGAGGACCTCTACGGTTGCTCGGTCCTCGACCTCATCCACACCGAGGACGCCCCGTCCACCGCCGAGGCGTACTCCGAGCTGGTCCACCGGCGCCGGACGATGCGGCACGAGACCCGGCTGGTCCGCCGCGACGGCAGCGTGGTGCCGGTGCAGGTGACGTCGTCCTGGGTGGAGGGGACGCCGGACGGCGACCCGCCGCACGTGGTGGCGATCATCGAGGACATCACCGAGCGCAAGGCCCTGGAGGCGGCGCTCGTGCACCGCTCGCTGCACGACCCGCTGACCGGCCTGCCGAACCGGATCCTCTTCGGCGACCGGTTGCGGCACGCCCTCGAGCGCGGTCACCGCGAGCGGACCCCCACCTGCCTGCTGGGCATCGACCTCGACGGGTTCAAGGAGATCAACGACCAGCACGGGCACCCGGTCGGCGACGAGGTGCTGGTCGCCTTCGCCGAGCGGCTGCGGTCGGTGCTGCGCTCCAGCGACACCGCCGCCCGGGTGGGTGGCGACGAGTTCAGCATCGTGTGCGAGAACAGCGAGCGGGCCGACGCCGAGGCGCTGGCCCAGCGGCTGCAGCACACCGCCACCGAGCCGCTGCGGGTCGACGACGTCGTCATCCCGCTGGGCATGAGCGTCGGCATCGGCACGGTGGCCGGCGGCACAGACCCCGAGCTGGCCTACGAACTGCTCATCCGCGAGGCCGACGACGCCATGTACGCCGACAAGGGCGCCCGGCGGCGCTGAACGGCCCCGTCCTCGTCACCGCACCGCCGGCTCGGGCGCCCGGGCGGCCGGCGCGGCCGGAACCGGGCCCAGCTTCGCGCCCTCGACGTCGAGGTCGGGCAGCGCGCGGTCCAGCCAGCGCGGCAGCCACCAGGCCGAGCGGCCGAGCAGGGCCAGGACGGCCGGCACGAGCGTCATCCGGACGGCGAACGCGTCGAGCAGGATCCCGACGGCCAGGCCGAACGCGATCGCCTTGACCACGACGTCGTCGATGGTCACGAAGCTGGCGAAGACCGAGAACATGATCAGCGCGGCCGCCACGACCACCCGCGAGGCGTGCCGGGCACCGGCGAGCACCGCGGCGCGCGGCGCCGCCCCGTGCACGTACTCCTCGCGCATCCGGGAGACCAGGAAGACCTCGTAGTCCATGGCCAGGCCGAACAGCACCGCCATGAGGATGACGGGCATGAAGCTGATGATCGGCCCCGTCGTCGGGACGCCGAACACGTCGCCCAGCCAGCCCCACTGGAAGACCGCCACCACCGCGCCGAACGACGCTGCCACCGAGAGCAGGAACCCGATCGCGGCCTTGATCGGCACGAGCACCGAGCGGAAGACCAGCAGCAGCAGGACGACCGCCAGGCCGACGACGACGAGCGCGAAGGGCACCAGGGCGTCGTCGAGCCGGTCGGAGACGTCGATGGCGACGGCGGTCTGGCCGGTCACCGACACCTCTGCGCCGGTCTGCGCCTCCAGTTCCGGGGCGAGGTCGCGCAGCGCGGCGACGAGGTCGCCGGTCGCCTCGTCCTGCGGCCCGCTCTCGGGGATGACGGTGACCAGCGCCGCGGTGCCCTCGGGTAGCACGGCCGGAACGGCGTAGGCGACGTCGTCCAGGCCGCCCTCGAACTGGCCCGGCACCTGGGTCGGCGTCCCGCCGAGGGCGGCCGCCACCTGGCCGGCCGCCTGCCGCGCGGTGGCCGGGTCGAGGCCGTCGACGAGGACGACCAGCGGGCCGTTCAGGCCCGGACCGAACGTCTCGCTGATGAGGTCGTAGGCCTGCCGCTGCGGCGCGTCCTCGGCGGCCGCGCTGTTGTCGGGGAGCGCGAGCTGCAGCTGCGCAGCCGGGAGGGCCAGCACGCCCAAACCGACGACGGTGAGGAGGACGGTGACCAGCGGACGGCGGGTGACCAGGCGGGCCCAGCGCTCGCCCATGGAGCGGCCGGCCCGGTCGGGGACGGCCCCGTCCTGCGCGGCCTGCGCCACCTCGCGGCGGGCCGCCCGGGACCCGGGCCGGGGCGCGAGCCGGGAGCCGGCGAAGCCCAGCAGGGCCGGCAGCAGGGTGAGGGCGACGAGGACGGCGACCAGCACGGTGGCCGCGGCCGCCAGGCCCATGACGGTGAGGAAGGGGATGCCGACGACCGACAGGCCCGACAGCGCGATGACGACGGTGAGGCCGGCGAAGACGACCGCGGTCCCGGCCGTGCCGGTGGCCCGCGCCGCGGACTCCTCCGGGTCCATGCCGGCGGCCAGCTGGCTGCGGTGCCGGGACAGGATGAACAGCGCGTAGTCGATGCCGACGGCCAGGCCGATCATCAGCGCCAGCGTGGGCGCGGTCGACGACAGCGAGATGAGGCTGGAGGCGCCGAGCAGCCCGCCGAGCCCCACGGCGACGCCGACGATCGCCGTCAGCAGGTTCATCCCGGCGGCGAGCAGCGAGCCGAAGGTGAGCACCAGCACGAGGACGGCGACGGCCACGCCGACGAACTCGGTGGGGCCGATCTCGACGCCGGTGGTGCTGAACGCGCCGCCACCGACGGCCACCTGCATGCCGGCGTCCGCGGCCGCCTGCGTGGTCTCCTGCAGGGCGTCGAGGCTGCCCTCCTCCAGCTCCGCCGGACCGGCCACCGGGTACTCGACGACGGCCAGCGCGGCGCGGCCGTCGGGGGAGATCGCCTGGTTGACGAAGGGGTCGGCGACGGCGGCGACCTGCGGGGCCCGGGCCGCCTCGGCCACGACCTCGGCGATGGCCGCCTGGTACTGCGGCTCGACGACGGTGGCGCCGTCCGGGGCGACGAAGACGATCTGCGCGCTCACCCCGGCCGCCGACGGCTGCAGGTCGGCCAGCCGGTCCAGCGCGGCCTGGGACTCCGACCCCGGGATGGTGAACTGGTCGTCGAACTCGCCACCCGCGGTCACCAGGACCGTGACGACGGCGGCGAGCACGAGCACCCAGATCGCGGCCACGAGCCGGCGGGAGCGGTAGACGGCCCGGCCGAGGCGGGCGAGCAGGGTGGCCATGGTTCCTCGGTCCTCTGGTTCTGTGTTCTCGGGGTCAGCCGGAGACGGCGGCGCGCAGCAGGAGCAGCAGCGCGGTGTGCTCGAGGGAGTCGTCGGGGCGGTCGGGGTCCGCGTCGGTGGCCTGCGCGACGACGACGCCGTCGTGCAGGGCGAGCAGGATGCGGGCCAGCTGCCCCGCCGGGACGGCGAGGCGCAGGCCGACCCGGGCGGTCGCGCTCTCGATGAGGTCGGTCAGCCGGTCGTGCAGGGCGGCGGTGTGCTCGCGCAGGGCGGCGGCCGCCTCAGGGCGGCGGGCGGCGTGCAGCGCGTACTCGGTGTGCACGAGCACCCAGGAGCGGTCGGCGCGGAAGGTGGACAGGCACCGCTCGACGGCGGCGGAGACCGGGTCCCGCTCGGACTCGATGCCGGTCAGCTGCTCCTCCACCCGGGCCAGCTCGCGGCCGGTCTCCCGCGCGTAGAGCGCGGCGAACAGCTCGTCCTTGGTGCGGAAGCTGGAGTAGAAGGCCCCGCGGGTGAAGCCGCCGCGGCGGCAGATGTCCTCGACGCTGGCCGCGGCGAACCCGACCTCGGCGAAGGTCTCCAGGGCGGCGTCCAGCAGCAGTTCCACGGTGACCGCCCGCCGGCGCTTGGGCCGGTCGAGATCGGTCGTCGTCACGATGCACGACTGTATCGGATACGCCGCTGTATCGAACCGCCCCCCGCCGCTCCCGGACCTTCCGCGCCGGCTCCGTGGATCCTCTGGACTTTCCGCGCCGAAAGTCCGGGCTCGAGCCGTCGGTTCCCCGGAAACCGCCGGGGTCGGTGCGGCGGTTTCCCCGGAAACCGCCGGGGTCAGCCCGTCCAGCGGGTGACGACGTCGGTGAACGCGGCCGTCGCCTGCTGCAGCTCGGCGAGCTCCACGTACTCGTCGACGGCGTGCATGACCGCGGGCGTGCCGGGCCCCCACACGACGATCGGGGCGCCACCGACCACCTGGCCGAGCACCGAGGCATCGGTGAAGTAGGTCGCCGGCGTGGGCCGGACGGGCGCGGGCAGGCCGGCCACCCACGGGTCGTCGCCCGGGGTGCCGACCGGCGGCAGGTCGACCCGCACCTCGACGTCGGCCACCTCGGGCTGGCCCCGCCACCAGTCCAGCAGCTCGCCGCCGTCGGCGACGGTGCGCATGTCCACGACCACCTCGGCGCGGTCCGGGACGACGTTGGGCACGGTGCCGCCGGCCACGACGCCGGGGTTCCACGTCTCCGTGCCGAGGAACGGGTCGGTGCGGAAGGGCAGCGCCCCGCCGGCGCGCGCCAGCAGCGCGGCCAGGTCGAGGACGGCGTTGTGCCCGCGCTCGGGCGTGCTGCCGTGCGCCGCGCGCCCCGCCGTCCGGACGGCCAGCCAGAGCGCCCCCTTGTGCCCGAGGACGACCTGGTTGCCGGTCGCCTCGGGGACGACGACCGCCCCGACCGACTGCCCGGCGACCGCGTCGGCCGCGGCGGCGGCGCCCTTGGAGCCGATCTCCTCGTCGCTGGTGAGCAGCAGCGCGACCGGCGTCTCCGGGTCGGCGGCGGCCAGCGCGGCGGCCGCGGCGACCACGCCGGCCTTCATGTCGCTGCCGCCCCGGCCCCACACCCGGCCCCCGTCGAGGTCGGCGCCGAACGGATCGCGGGTCCAGGCGCCGGGGTCGGGCACCGGGACGGTGTCGACGTGGCAGGCGAGCAGCAGCTGCCGCCGGGCGGGGTCCGTGGGGGTGCGCAGCAGGGTCCAGGGGTGGTCGGGGTCCCGGCCCTCGGTGACCTCCAGGTGTGGTGCCCGCTCCCGGAGGACGTCGGTGAGGGTGCCGAGCGCGTCCCGCTGGGCCGCTGCGTCGCCCGAGACCGTCGTCCGACCGACCAGCTCCCGGACGAGGGCGGTCAGGTCGAGGGCCGCCACCTCAGCCGCCCAGGCTGGCCGTGACGACGGCGCGGGCCTCCTCCTGCACCCGCGCCAGGTGCTCCGGGCCCTGGAAGGACTCGGCGTAGACCTTGTAGACGTCCTCGGTGCCCGACGGCCGGGCGGCGAACCAGGCGTTCTCGGTGACCACCTTGAGCCCGCCGATGGAGGCGTCGTTGCCCGGCGCGCGGGTGAGCTTCGCGGTGATCGGCTCACCGGCCAGCTCGGTCGCCGTCACGTCCTCCGGGGACAGCTTGCCCAGGGCCGCCTTCTGCTCGCGGGTGGCCGGCGCGTCGATCCGCGCGTAGGCCGACTCGCCGTACCGGGCGGTCAGCTCGGCGTGCAGCTGGGACGGCGAGCGCCCGGTCACGGCCTGGATCTCGCTGGCCAGCAGGGCGAGCAGGATGCCGTCCTTGTCCGTCGTCCACACCCCGCCGTCCCGCCGGAGGAACGAGGCCCCAGCCGACTCCTCGCCGCCGAAGCCGACCGACCCGTCGAGCAGCCCGGGCACGAACCACTTGAACCCGACCGGCACCTCGACCAGGCGCCGGCCGAGGTCGGCGACGACCCGGTCGATGAGCGACGACGACACGAGGGTCTTGCCGACGGCGGTGTCCGCAGCCCACTCGGGGCGGTGCGAGAACAGGTAGGAGATCGCCACCGCGAGGAAGTGGTTGGGGTTCAGGAGGCCGCCGTCGGGCGTGACGATCCCGTGCCGGTCGGCGTCGGCGTCGTTGCCGGTGGCGATCTGGAACTGGTCGCGCTTGCCGATCAGCGACGCCATGGCGCTGGGGGAGGAGCAGTCCATGCGGATCTTGCCGTCCCAGTCCAGCGTCATGAACCGCCAGGTGGGGTCGACCAACGGGTTGACCACGGTGAGGTCGATCCGGTGCCGATCGGCGATCGCGCCCCAGTAGTCGACGCTGGCGCCGCCGAGGGGGTCGGCACCGATCCGCACGCCGGCGTCGCGGACGGCGTCGAGGTCGAGCACCGACGGCAGGTCCTCGACGTAGTCGCCGAGGAAGTCGTGCGGCTGCGCCGCGGCCCGTGCCCGGGTGAACGGGACGCGCTGGACCCCCGCCAGCCCGGCGTGCAGCAGCTCGTTGGCCCGCGCCGCGATGACCTTCGTGGCGTCGGTGTCCGCCGGGCCGCCGTTGGGCGGGTTGTACTTGAACCCGCCGTCGCGGGGCGGGTTGTGCGACGGGGTGACCACGATGCCGTCGGCGAGACCGGTCGTCCGGCCGCGGTTGGCCCGCAGGATCGCGTGGCTGACCGCCGGGGTGGGTGTGTACCGGTCGGCGGCGTCGACGAGCACCGTCACGTCGTTGGCGGCCAGCACCTCCAGCGCGCTGGCCCACGCCGGTTCGGAGAGCGCGTGGGTGTCCCGGCCGATGAACAGCGGCCCGTCGTACCCCTGCGCCGTCCGGTACTCGCAGATGGCCTGGGTGGTGGCGAGGATGTGCGCCTCGTTGAACGCGGCGTCGAACGACGAGCCGCGGTGGCCGCTGGTCCCGAAGGCCACCTGCTGCGCCGGGTCCGCCGGATCGGGCTCCCGCGTGTAGTAGGCGGTGACCAGCGCGGCGACGTCGACGAGGTCGCCGGGGGAGGCGGGCTGTCCGGCGCGGGTGGCGGTCATGCGCTGATCGTGGCCGGGGCAGGGCCGCCCCGCGAGCCGACCTGTGGACGACGCCGCGCGGCGGCGCGGTGAGGGTGTGGACTGGGCCGGTGGACGACCGTGGATGGGCCGAGTGGCTCGGCACCTTCTCGCGCGCGGAGCTCACCGAGCTGCTCACCGCGCGCCCCGACCTGGTGGCCGGGTACCCACCGCGCACGCTCTGGGGGCTGGCCGGCCGGATCTGCCACGCCGCGTCGGTGGCCGCCGCGGTCGATGACCTCCGCCTGCCCGAGCGACAGGTGTGGGAGGCGGTCCGGGCCCTGGGGGAGCGCAGGCGCCGCCCGGACCTCGACGACCTCCTGGGCGTCTCCGGACCCGACCACACCGACGCGGTGGGTGCCGCCGTCGGGACCCTGATCCGGCGCGGCCTCCTCCGGCCGGACGACGGTGCGCTCGTCGTCCCCTTGGCCGCGGAGCTGCCGCCGTACCCGCTGGGCGTGCCCGGACCACGGGCGCGGACGGCCTGGGCCGAGGCCACCCTGCCCGAGCTGCAGCGGGCCCTCCGGCGCTGGGGCGAACGGCCCCCCGCCCGCAAGGCCGAGGCTCTGGATCACGTGGTCCGCGTGGTCAGCGACCCGGCGCGGGTGCGGGCCCGGTTCGACACCGCTCCCGACGACGTCCGCCGCGGCCTGCTCCGGTGGGCCGGCCGGCCGGAACCGGGCGCCGGCTCCCGGCCCCTCGTCGCGGTCCCGGCGGACCGCTGGTGGATCTCCGACTCGGACGACGACCTCGAGCCGCCCTGGGGGGATCCCGACCGGTACCGGGAGGACACGGCCGCACGCCGATGGGCGGCCGAGCACGGTCTCGCGGTCACCCCCGCGCACGGCTGGGGTGGCGTCCTGCCCGCTGAGGTGGCACTCGCCGTCCGCGGGGAGCGCTGGCGGGCGCCCTTCGACCCCGTGCCGCCCGGCCCGGCCGTCAGCGCGGTGCCGCCGGCCGCCGTGGACTCCGCAGCGGCCGAGGCGGTCGCCCGGCTGCTGCGGCTGGTGGCGGACCTGCTCGATCGGGTGCGCCGGCAGGAGATCGCCTCCCTGGCCGGTGGCGGGATCGGCGTGCGGGAGCTGCGACGGCTCGGCAAGGATCTCGGCGCGGACGAGGCCCAGACACGGCTGGCGCTGGAGACCGCTCGCGCTGCGGGGCTCGTCCGCAGCGGCGTGTCGGGCATCGAGCCGACCACCCTCGCCGCGGAGTGGGCCGCGGGCGAGCCGGCCGACCAGGTCGTGCCGCTGGTACTCGCCTGGTGGCGACACGAGGCGATGGCCACCCGGGCTCGGGACGGTGACGGCAGGCCGGTCCCCGCGCTCGGGGCCCAGGTGCCCTGCCGGGGCTGCGCCGCCACCCGCCGGACCCTCCTCGCGGCCACCGCGGCCGTGCCCGGGGGAGCGGCCGGTGACCCCGCCGCGCTGCGCGCCGCGGCGCTCTGGAGCCGGCCGGCGGCGCACACGGTGCCCGGCGAGTCGGCGCCGCTGGACACCCTCTGGTCCGAGCTGCACCTGGTCGGAGTGGTCGGCGCCGGTGCGATCAGCGCGGTCGGCCGGGCCCTGCTGGCCGGGGACGAGGCCGGACTGCGCCGGTGGGCCGACGGCGTGCTGCCGGCGCGGGTGGCGACGGTCCGGTTCGGATCCGACCTCACCGCGGTGGCCACCGGCTCACCAGCGGCGTCCCTCGCCGCCGTGCTCGACTCGTGCGCCGATCGCGAGAGCACCGGTGCCGGGGTGATCTGGCGGCTGGGCCCGCCGACGATCCGGCGGGCCCTCGACGCGGGGCGGACCGGCGACGACCTGGTGACCGCGCTGCGGGAGGTGACCGATCGCGACCTGCCCCAGCCGCTGGTGCACCTCGTGCAGGATGTCGCCCGCCGGCACGGGCACCTCCGCGTCACCGCGGCCGCCTGCGTGCTGACCGGGGTCGACGAGGCCCTGGTCGCCCAGGTCCTGGCCGACCGGCGCCTCGGCCGGCTCGGGCTGCGGCAGGTCGGCCCGACGGTGCTGGCCGCGAGCGCCGCGCCCGACGTCACGCTGGCCGCCCTGCGCGCGGCGGGGTACCTGCCCGTCGCGGACGCCGAGCCGCCGCGCGGGACCGCCGAGGCCGCCGCGGCCCGCCATGCGGCGCGCGACGCGGCCCGGCGGATCGACGACGCCGTCGCGCCGGCCCGGCCGCGGCTGACCGTCGTCCCACCGCCGGTCGCGGACGTCGCCCGTGCCCTGCTGGACGGCGCCCGCACCGAGCCGCCGGCCGACCCGCTCCCGCCGGGACTGGCGGGAGCGGCGCCGCACCTCACCCCGGGCGAACTCGCTCTCCTGGCCGAGGCGGTCGGCTCCGGCGGTCGGGTGTCGATCGTCTACCGGGCGGCCTCCGGTGCCGTGACCGACCGGGTGATCCGGGCACCGGAGGTCCTGGGCCACGTGCTGGAGGCCTGGTGCGAGCTCCGCGGCGACGAGCGCGTCTTCTCGCTGTCAGGCGTGCTGCGCGTGCTGCCCGCGCCGTGAGCGGCGTGGCGGCGCGGGGCGCGAGCCCCGGGCCGCGGGCCCCCGGGCCCCGGGCCGCGGGCCGCGGGTGACTCGGGACCTGCGTGGCCGCGGGGCCGCGGGGGACCTGGGATCCGGGTGGCCCGGACGCCACGGTGACCTAGTCGCCGCGCGACTGCCGCAGGCGCGCGGGGGCGCGTCGGTGCCAGGCCTCCTCGAGCAGCTCGGCCACCTGGTCGGAGGCGGCGCCGGTGAGGTCCACCCGGACGCCGTTCAACTTCTTCCCCCACCACAGGAGGCTGCAGGGACCGCCCTCGACCGCCCGCGCCTCGCCCTCGTCGAGCATGACGTTGAGCGTGTCCTGGTCCCAGAGGGTCGCCAGCACCGTCGTCCCGAGCCGGAGCGCGGGCCGCCCGTGGTGCGGCGCCTCGGTCACCTCCGGGAGGGCGAGGGCCAGCGCGCGGACGTCGTCGGGCGTCACGACCTGGGGTGCCCGCGGTAGTCGCCGACGCTCCACGAGTTGCCCTCCGGGTCCCGGACGGAGAACTCCTTGCCGCCGTACGGCACGTCGGCGAGCGGCCGGAGGACCTCGACGCCGGCTGCCTGCACGCGGTCCCAGACGGCCGCGACGTCGTCGGTGACCAGGTAGGCGCCGGTGACACCGGCGTCGACCGGCCAATGACCGTCGTCGCGGGCCGAGCCGAGCATCACGCCGCCGCCGGGAGGCCAGGCCAGCTCGGCGTGGACCACCAGGGCACCGTCGCGGACGACGAGCGTCTCCTCGAAGCCGAGGACGTCGACGAGGAAGCGGATGAGGGCGGGGGCGTCGTCCGCGCGGAAGGCGGGCCAGACGGTGGGAGCGGGTGTCGTCATGCGGCCGAGCCTGCCGAGCCGACGGCGGCGTCGTCTTGGACGAATCCGAACTCCGCGGCCATCCACTGCAGCGGGGACAGCCCGCTGAACGACCGCCAGTCGCGGGTCAGGTGGGACTGGTCGGCATACCCGGCCGCCGCCGCGAGACCGGCGAGGTCGGGACGGCCTCCCGCTGCGACGCGGGCGGTCAGCCCCCGTCGGGCCCGGTCGAACCGCACGACGCGGGCGGCCTCCTTCGGCCCCAGTCCGGTCTCGGACCGGAACTGCGTGGTCAGGTGCCGCTCGGACCAGCCCACCCGCGCGGCGATCTCGGCCACCCGCAGCCGTCCCCCGCCGTCCACCGTCAGCCGCCACGCCTCGGCGATCTCGGGCGCCGCGTGGGAGTCGGTGGCGAGGTGGTCCAGCAGGAACTCCTCCACGGTGGCGAAGCGCGCCGGCCACCCGGCCGCATCCCGGACCCGGTCGAGCAGCTCGGCCGTGACCCGCACGCCGAGGACGTCGTCCAGGCCCACGTCCACCGAGGCGAGCGCCGCCGCGGGGGTGCCCAGCAGCGCGCGGGCACCCTCCGGTGTCAGGGCCAGTTGGATGCCCTCCTGCCGACCCGGGTGGGCGATCAGCGCCGGCCGGGTGTGCAGCCCGCCCAGGACCGTCTCGAACGTGCCCCCCGGCTGCCGCGGGTCGGCGTGCGCGCAGACCACCAGGGGAGCGTCGATCGGCAGGACCACGGTGAGGAACGGCGAGGGCAGCCCGCGGTGCACGCCCGGCGGCAGCCCCGCCTGCCGGTAGCCGACCGCCGCCGCCACCAGCCCGCGGAGCGCCGGGGGTGGCCGGTACCCGACGAACTCGCTGGTCACGGACCCAGGATGGCAGCGCGACGCCCGGCGCTCCAGCGCCTCCACGCCGCCACCCGTGCGTGGACGTCCGGACCGGTACCGGTCGAGCCCGCTGATCGATCGACCACGGCATGAGGACTCCTCTCTCGGGCCGAGATCAGACCAGCGAGGGACGACGCCGCGCTCTCGCCCGTCCACAGGCGGATCCGCCGTCCACAGGTGCGGCTCCCGCCTGGTGCCGACGGTCCGCGCGTGCTCGGCTGGACGCGTCGAATGGCCGCTGAACTGCGGTTTCTGTCCTACCGGCGGCCTACGCTCGACTCGTCGAACCGACACCGGTACGGAAGGAGGGCGGGTGTCCGAACTGCGCTCCGCCCTGGAGGGGCTGGTCGACACCGATCTCGGCGAGCTGTCCGATGCGTCCCTGCTCGACCTGGTCGGTGAGCTGTCGACCGCCGCCAACCGGGTCGCCGCCGCGCTGACGTCGGCCGTCCGTGTGGCCGACCACCGGAGGGCCTACCGACGCGACGGAGCGGTGTCGATGAGGAGCTGGCTGCGGGGCAGCTGCCGGCTGTCGCCTGCGGAGGCAACGGCGGTGGTGTCGTCAGGGCGCCGGCTCGAGCAGCTGCCGGCCACCGCCGCGGCCTTCGCCGCCGGTGAGATCACCGCAGACCACGCCCGTGTCATCACCCGCGCGATGACCCCTGGCCGGGTCGCCAGGGCCGAAGGGCTCGGTATCGCGCTGGGGGAGACCGACCGGATCCTCGCCGACCTGGCCCGGCAGACGACGCCCGACGAGACGGCTCGGGGAGTTGCACGCTGGGTCGCCGGCGTGGATCCCGACGGCTCCCTCGACGACGCGGCGGACACCCGCCGCCGGTTCACGATGGCCTCCGGCCTCGACGGCCGCGTGCACCTGCGCGGCGAACTGGACGCGGTGGGCGGCGAGTACCTGCACACCGCCCTGGCGGCGCTCATGAACGGCGACCGCCCGGCGGGCGACACCCGCGGCCACGCCGAGCGTCAGGCCGACGCCCTGGTCGCCCTCGCCCGCGGCGCTCTCGACGGGGGCTCGTTGCCCGACGTCCGCGGCGAGCGGCCGCACGTGCGGGTCACCGTCGACTGGCACTCCCTGTCCGCCGCTCGCGGTGCGCCGGGCGTCGCGGGCGGCGAGCTGGGCTGGGCTGGGCCGATCACGCCGGAGACGGCTCGGCGCCTGGCCTGCGACGCCGGCGTGGTCCGGGTCATCACGGGTCCGGACGGGCTGCCCCTCGACGTCGGCCGTGCGCAGCGGACGGCCGGCGCGGCGATCCGGCGGGCGGTCGAGGTCCGCGACGGTCACTGCGTCTTCGCCGGTTGCGACGCCCCGCCCGAGTGGTGCGACGTCCATCATGTCGTCCACTGGGCATTCGGCGGCCCGACCTCCTGCGACAACGGCGCGCTGCTCTGTGAACGGCACCACACCGCCTGCCACGAGGGCGGCTTCACCGTCACCCGTGATCCCGGGAGCGGCCACTGGCACACCTGGCGCCCCGACGGGAGCGAGGTCCTCATCCGCGCCGGCCCCTGAGGCCATGGCCAGGCCCGGCCGCCCAGCCGCCCGGCCGCCCTCCGCCGCGCGGGTTGCCGGACCCGCCGCTGTCCGGCCACGCTCGTCCCGGCTCGTAGCAGTCCAGGGCCGAGAGAAGTACGGCATCGATGGCAGGAGGCGATCAGTGACGTGCCCGGTTCCGCTGGACGATGCCACGGCCCGGTCGTGGCTGGCGGTCGCGGTGGAGGAGGCCCGGGCAGGCCTCGCCGAAGGCGGGGTACCGGTGGGCGCGGCGCTCGTCGGGCCGGACGGCAGGCTCCTGGGCCGTGGGCGCAACCGCCGGGTGCAGGACGACGACCCGTCGGTGCACGGGGAGACGTCGGCCTTCCGTGCCGCCGGTCGCCAGCGCACCTACCGCGGGACGACGATGGTCACCACCCTCTCGCCCTGCTGGTACTGCAGCGGGCTGGTGCGCCAGTTCGGCATCTCCCGGCTGGTCGTCGGCGAGGCGCGGACCTTCTCCGGCGGCCACGACTGGCTGGCCGAGCACGGCGTCGAGGTGCTGGTGCTCGACGACCCGGAGTGCCGGGAGCTCATGACGCGCTTCATCGCCGAACACCCCGACGTCTGGAGCGAGGACATCGGTGAGGAGTAGCCGCGGCCTCCGTCAACGCTCGACCCGCTCCAGGAACCGCTTCAGCGTCTCCAGGAAGACCTCCGGCTGCTCCGAGTGCACCCAGTGCCCCGCGTTCTTGATCCGCACCAGCCGGGTCGACGGGTAGAGCTCCTCCATGCGCTCCCGGTCCTCGGGCAGCACGTAGTGCGAGTTCGCGCCGGCGATCCACAGCACCGGGCCGTCGAAGCGGGCACCCGGCGGCGGGTCGGGGAACCCACGCAGCGCGCCGAGGTCGCGCTCCAGCAGCTCCAGGTTCAGCCGCCACCGCCAGCCGCCGCCGTCCCCCAGCCCCTCGCGCACCAGGCTCTGCAGCAGGAAGGACCGCACCATCCGGCTCGGGACGACGGAGCGCAGTGCGGCGTCGGCGTCCTCGCGGGTCCGGAGCGAACCCAGGTCGAGCTCCCGCATCGCGGCGATGAAGGCGGCGAAGGGGGAGGCCTCCTCGTCGGGGTCCTCGGTGCGGCCACCGGACACCGGGTACTCGGTCGGGGCGATGTCGACGACGACCAGCGCGCGCAGCAGCTCCGGATGGCGCAGCGCGACCTGCATCGCCACCTTGCCGCCCATCGAGTGCCCGACCAGGGTCACCGGCTCCCCGAACGACTCCAGCTCGTCGGCCACCATGCGCGCCATGTCGAGGTAGTCGACCCGCTCGGTCCACGGGGAGTGCCCGTGGTTGGGCAGGTCGAGGAGGGTCACCTGGTGGCCGCCGGCCAGTCCCTTGGCGATCGTCGTCCAGTTCTTGCCCTGGCCGAACAGCCCGTGCACGAACACCACCCGCGGACCCGTCTCACCCACGGTGCGCGCGTGCAGCCGCTCCTCCGAGTTCGCCGTCACCCGGCGATTCCACCAGATCCTGTCGTCCGGTCGACCTACCGTCGACGGCTCGACGAAGGGGGAGCACACCCATGCCCGGACGGCGCCGCCGGACGACGACCCGCTCGACCAGCACCACCCGAACCAGCACGAGCACGACCACCCGGCGCAAGCCGGCGACCAAGCGGACCGCCAAGCCCGCGCCCGAACGGCCGGTCGCCGGCCCGGGGGAGCGGGTGTGGGTGCTCGCCGTCCCCTTTCGGGCACCCGCGCCCGGCGCGCAGTGGCGGGCGGACCTGCAGGCGCACGTCTGGGTCGGCCGAGACCTGCCGCCGGAGCTGGCGCCCTACGACCCGCCGCCGTACACCTTCGAGCGCTTCCTCGAGGACGAGCTCAACCCCACGCCGCGACCGGTGCCCGCGGGCCGGCCCATGCACCCGCGGGACGAGCAGCTGACCGGCGCCGCGGCGATCGCCGCCTCGGCGAAGGCCGGGCACCGCGTCTTCCTGCTCGGCGACGACCCCGGCGTGGGCAAGACGGGCACCGCCGTCCTGGCCGCCCGGGAGGTGGCCGCGCAGCGTGGCGGGCGCACCGTCCTCGTGGTGGCCGACCGGCCGGCCGCCATCACCATCCCGCACTGGACCCGCTCGATCGCCGGCTTCGGCGACGGCGGGCTGCGCTGGTGCGTGACCACCTGGGACCGGCTGGCCAAGGTCGCCAAGCTGCGGTTCGACGTCGTCATCGCCGACGAGGCGCACATGGTCCGCCACACGACGACGCAGCGGTGGAAGCACTGGAAGGCCGTCTCCGGCGCCGGTCGGGTGAAGGACGCGCCGTTCGTCATCGCGGCCACCGCCACCCCGGCGCACACGCCGCTCGAGCTGCCCTACCTCGCGCCCCAGTTCGCCCAGCAGCACGGCGAGCCGCTCCGCGAGTGGTCGGACCTGCCGAAGAAGCTCGACGAGCACCGGTTCCACGTGGAACGTGGCCGCTACGGCTGGGCGTGGACCGAGGACGCCGACGAGCGCCGGGCCGACCTCGCGCGGCTGCAGGGCTGGCTGGCCGGGACGAACCCGCCGGCGACGCTGCACCGGCCGGCGCCGTGGGGGCCGGTGTCGGTGACCGGGACCCCGGTGGCGCTGACGCCGGCCGAGCGGGCGGCCTACGAGTCGGAGTGGGCCGAGTTCCGCGCCGAGATGCAGCTGGCCCGCCGCGGCCGGCAGACCGCGCGGGGCCGGGCGGCGCTGCTGCGCTTCCGGCAGAAGGCCGGGCTGATCCGGGCGCAGGCCACGGTCGACTGGGTGAAGGCCCAGGTGGAGGCCGAGCGGCAGGTCGCGGTGTCGGTCGAGTTCGTGGAGACGGCGGCCGACCCGATCCGTGAGGCGCTGCTGGACTCCGGGATCCCGGTGGCCGGCATCTACGGCCGCGACCGGTTCGACGTCGAGGCCGAGCGGCTGCGCTTCCAGACCGGGGCCGCGCCGGTCTGCGTGTTCACGGTGACGGCGTCGATCAGCCTGCACGCCGGCGAGCTGCTGCCCAGCGGGGCCGCGGCCTCCGCCGTCCCGCGGGTCGGGTTGTTCCACCAGCCGCGCTTCTCCGGCATCCAGGCCCGGCAGGTCACCGGCCGCACGCACCGCGACGGCCAGGTCTCGCCGTGGCGGGTGGCCTTCGCCGAGGACACCGTGGAGGAGCAGGTCGCGCGGGTGATGGTGGAGCGGCTGGCGGTCAGCGGCTCGACGGCGGGCGCGGACACGTCCTCCCTCCAGGAGATCGCCGAGCTGCTCGAGGCCGACTGGCTCCCCCCGGCGGCGCTCACCGACGCCTGAGCCGGCGGCCAGGACCCGCGGCCGGAACCGGCTGTTAGGTTCGGCGGGGAAGTGGCACGGGGTGTCCCGCAGGGGACTGAGAGCACACCCGTCGAACCTGCTCCAGTTCGTACTGGCGAAGGGATGTCACGGCGTGGACGCCGACGTTCTGCGCGATGCCCGGGCGGCGCTGCGCACCACCACCCCGCTCGTGCACTGCCTGACCAACACGGTCGTGCAGGCCTTCACCGCGAACGCGCTGCTGGCGGCGGGCGCGGCGCCGGCCATGGTCGACGCGCCCGAGGAGGCCGGTGACTTCGCGGCGGTCGCGTCGGCCGTGCTGGTCAACGTGGGCACGGTCAACGCCCGCACCGCCGAGGCGATGCGGCGCGCCGCCCGGTCGGCCGGCGCGGCCGGGACGCCCTGGGTCCTCGACCCGGTCGCCGTCGGCGGGCTGGCCTACCGCACCGAGCTGGCCGCCGAGCTGGTCGAGCTGCAGCCCACCGTCGTGCGCGGCAACGCCTCGGAGGTCATGGCCCTGGCCGGCGCCGGCGCCGGCGGCCGCGGGGTGGACAGCACCGCCGGTGCCGACGACGCCGCCCCGGCCGCCGCGGGGCTGGCCCGCCGCACCGGCGGGGTGGTCGCCGTCAGCGGCGAGGTCGACCTGGTCACCGACGGACGGCGGACCGTCCGCGTCGGGGGCGGTTCGGTTCTCCTGACCCGCACCACCGGCGCCGGCTGCGCGCTCGGCGCCCTGGTCGCGGCGTACGTCGCCGCCACCCGGGACGCGCTGCTCGGCACCGTCGCCGCGCACGCCCACGTCGCGCTCGCCGCCGAGATCGCCGCCGACCTCGCCGACGGGCCGGGCACCTTCGCGCCCGCGTGGCTGGACGCCCTCGACGCCATCGACGGGGACTCCCTGGCCCGGGCCGACGTCCGGGAGGAGCCGTGACCGTCGACTGGACGCTCTACCTGGTCACCGACACCGCGCTGTGCCGCCCGCGGCCGGTCGCCGACGTCGTCCGCGCGGCGGTGGCCGGCGGGGTCACCGCCGTCCAGGTCCGGGACAAGACCGCCCCGCGCCGCGAGCTGCTGGCGCTCACCCGTGCGGTGCAGGCCGCGCTGGCCGGCCGGCCGGACGTGCCCGTGCTCGTCAACGACGCCGTCGACGTCGCCCTCCTCACCGGCGCCGACGGCGTGCACGTCGGCCAGGACGACCTGCCGCCGGCCGAGACCCGGGCGCTGGTGGGGCCGGAGCGGCTGGTCGGGGTGAGCGTCTCGTCGCAGGCGGAGTTGGACGCGGTGCTGGCGCTGCCCGCCGGCACGGTGGACGTCGTCGGCATCGGCCCCGTGTGGACCACCGCCACCAAGCCCGACGCCGCCCCCGCGCTGGGGCCCGCCGGCACCCGCGCGCTCGCGTCGGCGGCGCACGCCGGGGACCTGGCCGCGGTGGCCATCGGCGGCGTCGACGCCGGAAACGCCGCGGCGGTGGCCGAGACGGGCGTGGACGGGGCCTGCGTGGTGTCGGCGATCTGCGCGGCGGGCGATCCGGAGGCGGCCGCCCGCGGGCTCCGCGCCGCCCTGGGCACGGCGGCGCGCCGGTGAGCAGCAGGCCCGAGGGGACGGGAGACCGCCCCGCCGTGCCCGTCGCCCTGACCGTGGCCGGCAGCGACCCCAGCGGCGGTGCGGGCATCCAGGCCGACCTCAAGACCTTCAGCGCGCTCGGCGCCTACGGAACGGCGGTCCTCACCGCGCTCACCGCGCAGAACACCCGCGGGGTCACCGGCGTGCACGCCGTCCCCGCGGAGTTCGTCGGCCTCCAGCTGCGCACCCTGTTCGACGACGTCACCGTGCACGCCACGAAGCTCGGGATGCTGGGCACCGCCGAGGTCGTCCGCGCGGTCGCGACCGCGCTCGCCGGCCGCCCGGGCGGCCCGGTGGTGTGCGACCCGGTGATGGTGTCGACCAGCGGTCACCGGCTGATCGACGAGGCCGCGGTGGACGCCGTCCGCACCGCGCTGCTGCCGGTGGCCGACCTGCTCACCCCGAACGTCCCCGAGGCGGCCGCCCTGCTGGACCGGCCGCCGGCGACCGACCTCGACGGCATGGTGGAGCAGGCGCACGCGCTCCTGGCCCTGGGGCCGCGTGCCGTGCTGCTCAAGGGCGGCCACCTCGGCGGGGACGAGAGCATCGACGTCCTCGTGACCGCGGACGGCGCGACGCCCACCCGGCGGCCCCGGATGGCGACGACGGCCACGCACGGCACCGGCTGCACGCTGTCCTCCGCGCTGGCCGCGCTCGCCGCCCGCGAGGGGGCCGGCGACTGGCTGCCCCTCGTGGAGCGGGCCCGCGACTACCTCCAGGCGGCACTGGCCGGTGGCGAGGGCCTGGGCATCGGCTCGGGGAACGGTCCGGTGCACCACTTCGCCGGGATCTGGCCGGGCTGAGGCCCCCGGCCGGTCAGCGCCGGGCGCCCCCGTCCGGTGCGCGCCCGGCCGTGCCGTGCAGGAAGCCGGCGAGGCCGAGGATCAGCAGCCCGCTCACGGCGTGCAGCCCGCCCCAGTACGCGCTGTCCTGACCGAGCACGGCCAGCAGGCTCTGCCCGAGGGCCGCGAGCAGGAACAGCACCGCGGCCACGCCGATCGCGCGCGCACCGGCCCGGGCGAGGACGGCGAAGACGAGCACCAGCAGCGCGACCCCGGACATGATGAAGCCCACGGTGCGGTGCGGCTCGAACCCCGGCCCGCTGCCGAAGAAGGAGAAGACACCGAGCCCGGCCAGGAAGATCTGCACGACCCCGAGCAGGAGGAAGACGCCCAGGACCACCCGGTAGGCCGTCGCCATGGCGGACGGCGCCCCACGGGCCGGCGCGGTCGCGGTCGTCGACTGGTCGAGGGGCTCTGCCACGGCGGCCTCCAGGCACGGGCCACCGAAGCTAGGACCCGCCGCGGAGGCGGTCAACGAGAACCGGACGGGCCCGCTTCCCGCCGCGCGTCACCGTCCGCACGGGCGACGATGGGGGGACCGGGCGATCGAACGAGGAGGTGCGGGCGTGCGGCGGGAGGCGAGCATCCTGCACCTGGACCTCGACGCGTTCTTCGCCGCGGTCGAGCAGCGTGACAAGCCGTCCCTGCGCGGCCGGCCGGTGGTCGTCGGCGGCGTCGGGGGCCGCGGCGTGGTGGCGACGGCGTCCTACGAGGCCCGGGCGTACGGCGCACGGTCGGCGATGGCCACGGCCGAGGCCCGCCGGCGCTGCCCGGCCGGGACGGCGTTCCTCGGGGGCCGGTTCGGCGCCTACCGCCGCACCTCCGACGTCGTCATGGAGCTGCTCCGCGAGCTCTCCCCCCTGGTCGAGCCGGCCTCCCTCGACGAGGCCTACGTCGACCTCGCGGTCACCTCCCCCGGCCACCCCGGGCACGACCTGTCGGTGGACGGCGTGACGGAACTGGGCCGCCGCCTCAAGGAGCGCATCGCCGAGGCGACGGGCGGGGTGACCGGCTCGGTGGGCATCGGCTCGTCGAAGCTCATGGCCAAGATCGGGTCCGACCTCGACAAGCCCGACGGCCTGGTCGTCGTCCCGCCCGGGTCCGAGCTGGACGTGCTGCACCCGCTGCCGGTGACCCGGCTGGGCGGGGTGGGACCGGCGACGGCGGAGCGGCTGCACCAGGTCGGGGTGCGGACCGTGGCCGACCTGGCCGCCAAGTCGCTGTCCGACCTGGTCGCGCTGGCCGGCCGGGCACACGGGGCGGGGCTGTACGCGCTGGCCCGCGCCGAGGACGACCGGCCGGTGGTGGCCGAGCGCGGAGCGAAGTCGGTCTCGCAGGAGGAGACGTTCGAGCGCGACCTCACCGACGTCGCCGTCCTCGGCCGGGAGATCGACGCGATGGCCGCGCGGGTCGCCGGGCGGTTGCGCGGCTCGGCGTACTCCGGCCGCACGGTGACGCTCAAGCTGCGCCGTTACGACTTCACCACGCTCACCCGCTCCCAGACCCTGCCCCACCCGACCGACGACGCCCGGGTGATCGCCTCGATCGCGCGGCGACTGCTCGCCGAGACCGGCACCCAGGGCGGGCTGCGGCTGCTCGGCGTCGGCGTCTCCGGGCTCTCCCTCTACGCGCAGGGCGACCTGTTCGCCGCCGACGACGACCCGGAGCTGCCGGACGACGAGCCGGCGCCCGCCGAGGCCCCCGAGGCGGCCCCGGAGCCGCCGGCGCCGGTGTCCCGCTGGTGGCCGGGCCAGGACGTCTGCCACGACGAGCTGGGCTCCGGCTGGGTGTGGGGCCGGGGACTGGGCCGGGTGACGGTGCGCTTCGAGGGGCCGCTGACCGCGCCGGGGCCGGTCCGCACGCTGCCCGCCGACGATCCCGCCCTGCACCCCGCCGAACCACCCGAGTGGCGATCAGCCACCATCGACCCCGTGGAGGCGACAGGTGACTGAGCAGAGCGTGTGGGTGCGGATGACCCAGGAGGACCCGCAGCACTCGGCGGCCTACGTGCAGCGGTTCCGGGACCTCGCCGCCCAGGGCTTCGACCTCGCCGGGGAGGCGCGGCTGGTCGACGCGATGCTGCCCCGCGGCTCCCACGTCCTCGACGCCGGCTGCGGCCCGGGCCGGGTCGGGGGCTGGCTCGCCACGGTCGGGCACGACGTGGTGGGCGTGGACGTCGACCCGGTGCTCGTCGCCGCCGCGGAGGAGGACCACCCCGGCCCCCGGTGGCTGGTCGGCGACCTCGCCGAGCTGGACCTGCCGGCGCTCGGGATCCTCCGTCCGTTCGACGCCATCGTCTGCGCCGGGAACGTGATGGCCTTCGTCGCGCCGAGCACCCGGCTCGCCGTCCTCCGGGGGTTCCGGGCGCACGTCGCCGCCGACGGCCGGGCGGCGATCGGGTTCGGGGCCGGGCGGGGCTACGACTTCGACGAGTTCCTGGCCGACGTCCGCAGTGCCGGGTGGACGCCGGACCTCCTGCTGTCCACCTGGGACCTGCGGCCGTTCACGCCGGCGTCGGACTTCCTGGTCGCCGTCCTCCGCCCGGCCTGAGCGTCACCGGCCGCCGCGCTCGATCCCGGTGATCTCGTACTGCGCGTTGACCTCGACGGTGACCCGCCGGCCGTCGGAGGTCACGAGGTGGGCCTCGTAGACGCCGTCGGAGTCGGTCTCCAGCCGCCGGATCGTCGCGCCGGGGTACTCGTCCAGCGCGACGGCGCGCACCTGCTCGGCGGTCTCGCCGGTGAGGGGCTGCTCGTCGTGGTGGCCGTCGCCGTCGTGGTGCCGGTCGTCCCGGCTGAACGACGTCCCGTCCCGCGGGCCGTCGAAGGCGGCGTTGGCGACCAGGGTCCCGGCGATGACGCCGCCGGCGACCAGGCCGGCGAACACGAGCGCCGCCGATCGGATCCAGCCGCGCGCCCGCGCGCGCCCCGGTGGTACCTGCTGCTGCACGCCGCCACTCATGACGACCTCCCGTGCGCTCTGTCTGTCGACGGTGACGAGCCCCCGTGGGGGACGAGGGTCCCACCAACGGCTGTGAACGAGCTGTCAATCCGGCCGCGGATGCCACTCCGGCCGACCCTCGACGAACGCGGCCGGCGCGGACCACGGCGGCGACCCGGGCGGGGCGACCAGCGTGACGACGCCGCCGGGGGCGGGCAGCGACATCAGGAAGTGCGCCGGGTCGACCGGCCCGTCCGCCGGTCCGTCCGCCGACTCGACCCGCCGTGGTGCGCCCAGCAGCCAGTGCGCCGTCCGGGCGAGGGAGAGCTCCCCGTGCCAGCCGCCGCCCTCCTCGCGCTGCCGGGCCACCGCGGCCAGGACGGTGGCGGCGGCCAGGTGGCCGGTCGCGTGGTCGAGCGCCTGCACGGGCAGCGCGCCGGGCCGGTCGTCCGTGCCGCACTCCCGCGCGATGCCGGACACCGCCTGCACCAGCGAGTCGAAGCCGCGCCGGCCGCCCCACGGGCCGGTGCTGCCCCACGCCGACAGGCCCACGACGACCAGGTGCGGGTGCCGCTCGGCCAGCGCCGCGGGGGCCAGGCCGAACCGCGCCAGCGCGCCGGGTCGGTAGCCCTGGACGACGACGTCCGCGCCGGCCAGCAGCTCCTCGACCGTCCGCCGGTCGGTCGCCGCCGCGAGGTCGAGGAGCACGTGCCGCTTGCCCGGGCCGGTGTCGACCAGCTGACCCGGGTCCTCGGCGAGCCTCGGGCTGTCGATCCGCAGCACGTCGGCCCCGTGCGAGGCCAGCGTGCGGGTGGCGACCGGCCCGGCGATGACCCGGGTCAGGTCGAGCACCCGCAGGCCGGCGAGCTCCGCCCGGCGCAGCGGCCCGCCGACGGCGCGGCGCAGGCCGATCAGCGGCGCCGCGGCCACCGCCCGCCCCGGCTCGGACCCCGCCCAGGCCGGCGCC
>NZ_JALPKP010000056.1:0-33208 GCF_051383635.1 Geodermatophilus sp. CPCC 205506
CGCGGCCGGGCCGGACGGCTCGGCCGCCGGGGTGGAGGTCCCGGCCGCCGCGGAGGACGGGCCGGCGGAGGCCGCCGGGCGGGTGCGGTGGCGGGGGACGACGGCGACCGCGAGCGGCCGGATCCCGGCCGCGTCGAGGACGGCGCGCATCTCGTGCAGCTCGGCCGCGGCGACCCGGCCGGCGGGGAGGACGAGCACGACGGCGTCGCCGCGCTCGGCGCGCTCCCGCCACACCCGCGCGGGGGCCAGCGGATCGGCGACCTCGAGGCGCACGCGCGCCCCGTCGTCGTCCTGAGCGGCCGCGGCGACGGTCGCCTCGACATCGCGCCGGACCAGCGCGGCGGCGACCTCGTCGGCGAGGGTGGCCACCGCCGGTCGCTCGCCGGGAGCGGGGGTGACCAGGACGGCGCGGACCGGGCCCTCCTCGGCCCGCCGCTCGAGCCGCCGGGCCAGGAACGTCGCCGGGGAGCCGGCCATCTCGCTGCGCCC
Organism: Geodermatophilus sp. CPCC 205506; assembly: GCF_051383635.1. Classification (NCBI taxonomy): domain Bacteria; kingdom Bacillati; phylum Actinomycetota; class Actinomycetes; order Geodermatophilales; family Geodermatophilaceae; genus Geodermatophilus; species Geodermatophilus sp. CPCC 205506. The sequence continues at coordinate 490 of NZ_JALPKP010000056.1, forward strand.
GGCGCGGCCGGGCTGCCGGGTCAGGACCTCGACGTCGGCACCCCACGCCCGGCGCACGTCCTCCGGGGTGTGGACGGCGGTGTCCACCCGGCTGCGGACCACGGCGGCGGCGAGCCCCAGGAACAGGCCGACGAGCAGGCCCAGGCCGATGACGAACAGCGCCACCGGAGCGACCGGCGACGTGGGCGTCGCGGCGGGGTCGGTGACGGTCAACGTGACGGGGCGGTTGCCGGAGGCCGGCGTCTCCAGCTGCTCGACGACCACCGTGAGCTGCTCGGCGACGGCGTCGGCGATCTCCGCGGCCTGCTGCGGGTCGCGGCCGCGGACGGTGATCCCGACCTGCGAGGTGTCCGCCGGGTTGGTCGCCCGCACGCGGTCGCGCAGGTCGGCGAGGGACTCCTCGAGCCCCAGGTCGTCCTTTACCGGGCCCAGGACCGACTCGCTGGCGACGACGTCCGGATAGCTCTTGATCCGCTGCTGGACGAAGCCGGCGCTGTTCGGGATGGACGGCGAGACGGAGACGAACACCCGGGCGGACGCCTCGTAGGTCGCGGGTGTCGCCGCGACGACCAGCGCGCCGACGAGGGCGCCGAGAACGGTCGCGCCGACCCACACCACCCAGTGCCGGTGGAGCGCGGCCAGATAGTGGCGCAGTTCCATGTCGCTTCCCCCTGCTCGTCGCCCGAGCACCCTCGTGCGGGCGTGCATGCGCCGGGGACCGGTGCTCGGCACCGGCGGGCTCCCGGAGCCTCGTCGATCGCGATGCTAGGGGCGCGCGGAGCCGGTCCGGCCCCCTCCGGGGCGGTCCTCACCCGGAGGGGGCACGCCGGGGCCCCGCCGCGGCCGGCCGCGCCACCGGAAGGGGTGAAGCTCTCGCCGGAGGTCACCGTGCGTGACCTGGTTCGGCTAACTTCCTCGCTGCTGCCGCAGCCGGACGCCGATGAGAGGCGCCCGGTACTCACGCTGGGTGATCCGGCCTCCGTTCACCACGAGGCCGGGGCGGCGACGATCGGGGGATCGCAATGACGGTGGTCGGCTACGCGCCTGGTGCCTACGACCTGTTCCACATCGGGCACCTCAACATCCTCAAGCACGCCGCGGAGCACTGCGACCGGCTGGTGGCCGGCGTGGTGGCCGACGAGGTGCTGCTGCAGACCAAGGGCCGGCTGCCCGTCGTCCCGCTGGCCGAGCGGCTGGAGATCGTGCGCAACCTGCGCTTCGTCGACGCGGTCCACGCCGAGACCGTGCCGGACAAGATCGACACCTGGCGCGAGGTCGGCTTCCACGTCATCTTCAAGGGCGACGACTGGCGGGGCACGCCGAAGGGCGACCGCCTGGAGCGGGACTTCGCCACCGTCGGCGTGGAGGTGCGCTACTTCCCGTACACGATGCACACCTCGAGCACGGCGCTGCGCAAGGCGCTGGCGGTCCTGGCCTCCTGAGGCGGGGCACCGGGGCCGGGGCTGGGGGCCCCGCCGGCCCTCAGGCGGGCGGCGTCCAGGCCCAGGCCCGCACGTAGTCGATGGACACCGTCCCCGACACGTCGGCGGCCGGGCCCACCCGCTTGGTCTCGGTCTGCAGCGACCAGTACATCGGCACCTGCGGAACGGCCACCGGGTCGGTGGTCCGGTACTCGACCCCGTCCAGCGCGAACGTCACGGAGTCCGGCCGCCACTCGATCACGGCGGTGTGCCACTCCAGCAGCGTCTGACCGGTGTCGGCGATGAAGGCGTTGACGTGCGGGTTCGGGCCGATCTCGTGCGCGAAGCCGTGGATCTCCTCGCCGGCGTCGAGGTAGGCCTCGGGGAAGTTGAGCTCCCCGTCGTGCCAGTCGTCGTCGTCCGGCCACAGCAGCCAGGCGATCTTGTAGCCGGGGAGCGCGTCGGCGCGGAAGCGGACCTCGTACCGGCCGTACGTCTGGACGTGCGGGACCGGCGTGACGGCGGCGACCAGCGGCTGGCCGTCCTCGGTGTGCAGCGTCTTCCGCAGCACGCCGTCCGACACCGAGACGACCCGGTCGCTGTCGTACAGCCCGTGCCCCGACGTGTCGCGGGTGCCGTCGTACTCGGCCCACCCCGGGTAGACCCGGTCGAACTCGCCGGGTGCGGCCGGGGTGCTGAAGTCCTGGTCGATCGTCAGCGTCCACTCGCTGCCCACGGCGTCGGCGGGCGCCGGCGCGACCGTTCCCGAGCCGGACGGCGCGACCGCCTCGGGCGGGGACGGGGTCGGCGGCGATCCCTCCGCCGGGTCCTCGGGCGAGCCGCCCACCCGCGCGGCGGTGATCGTGACCCCCACGAGCAGCCCCACCGCCGCCAGGTAGAGCCGGGGAAGGCGCGCGGCAGCCCGCTGCCCCCGTGACCGCATGTACCGCCCCTCCGAGACCCGATGTCGGAACCCGATGTTGCCGGATGGTGACCCTCCGTCCGTGCTCGGCGCGCAGGACCACCCGATCGGAGGACGCCGTCCAGCGGCCGTCGCCGGCGGTCTCCCGTGCGGCCGCTGCCGCTGTCGGATCCCGGGACTAACCTGGGTCCCCGGTCCCCCGCGCACCCGGCGCGTCGTGTGTGGCCCCGGCCTCTCAGGAGTGATCCACCCGTGTCCCTGCGCGGCGCGCTCGACGTCGTCCTCACCGACCCCGGCCTGGCCCGCGTCGTGGCCGCGGCCGGGAACGCGGAGCTGGCGGTCACCGCCCCTCCGTCGGTCCAGCCGCTGGTGGCCGCGGCCCTCGCCGCGCAGGCGCCGGGCGCCGGCGTTCCGGTGCTGGTCGTGACGGCGGGGGAGCGTGACGCCGACGCCGTCGCCGACCAGCTCCGCTGCTTCCTGCCCGGCCGGCGCACCGAGGTCTTCCCCGCCTGGGAGACGCTGCCGCACGAGCGGCTGTCCCCGCGCGCGGACACCGTCGGCCGCCGGCTGGCCGTGCTGCGCGACCTCACGCACCCCGGCGACAACGGGGTCATCGACGTCCTCGTCGCGCCGGTGCGCAGCGTGCTCCAGCCGCTCTCGCCCGGGCTGGGCGACCTGGTGCCGGTCGAGCTCGCGCCCGGGGACACCGCCGAGCTGGACGACGTCGCCCGCGCGCTCACCGACGCCGCCTACACCCGCGTCGACCTGGTGGAGAAGCGCGGCGAGTTCGCCGTCCGCGGCGGGCTGCTCGACGTCTTCCCGCCGACCGAGCCGCACCCCGTGCGCGTGGAGTTCTGGGGCGACGAGGTCGACGAGCTGCGCTACTTCTCCGCCGCCGACCAGCGCTCCCTCGACGAGCGGCCCGACCGGCTGTGGGCCCCGCCGTGCCGCGAGCTGCTGCTCACCCCCGAGGTGCGCGAGCGGGCGGCCGCTCTGGCTCACCAGCACCCCGGGCTGCTGGAGATCCTCGGCAAGCTGGCCGAGGGGATCGCCGTCGAGGGCATGGAGTCGCTGACCCCGGCGCTGCTGGGCGAGGCGCAGATGCAGCTGCTCACCGACCTGCTCCCGACGGGCACCCACGTGCTGGTGTGCGACCCCGAACGGGTGCGCAGCCGCGCCGCGGACCTGGTGCGCACCGCCGAGGAGTTCCTCGCCGCCTCGTGGGCCACCGCCGCCGAGGCCGGGGAGGCGCCGCTGGACCTCGGCGCGTCGTCCTTCCGCGACCTGGCCGACGTCGAGGCCGCCGCCCGCGGCCGCGGCCTGCCCTGGTGGAGCACCGGCGCGTTCACCCTCGCCAGCGAGGACGACGACACGCACGTCACCCTCGACGCGACCACCGTCGAGCGGTTCCACGGCGACCAGGGGCGCGCGATCGACCAGATGCGCGGCTGGCAGCGCCAGGGCTGGCGGGTCGTCGTCACCTTCGCCGGGCCCGGCCCCGCCCAGCGCGCCGCCGACCAGTTCGCCGAGGCAGACCTCGGCGCCCGGTTGGTCCCGGACATCGCGACGGCCCCCGAGCCGCGGCTGACGCACATCACCCAGGGCAACCTCGAGGCCGGGTTCGCCTTCCCGGGCGTGGGGCTGGCGCTGCTCACCGAGCACGACCTGACCGGGCAGCGCGGCACCTCGATGCGCGACGCGGTGAAGATGCCGGCCCGCCGCCGCAACGCCGTCGACCTGGTCCAGCTGCAGCCCGGGGACCTCGTCGTCCACGAGCACCACGGCATCGGCCGGTACATCGAGATGGTCAGCCGCACCGTCAACGGCGGGCAGCGCGACTACCTGATCGTCGAGTACGCGCCGTCGAAGCGGAACCAGCCGCCGGACCGGCTGTTCGTGCCCACCGACGCGCTCGACCAGCTCACCCGCTACGTGGGCGGAGAGGCCCCGGCGCTGTCCAAGCTCGGCGGCGCCGACTGGCAGAAGACCAAGGGCCAGGCCCGTCGGGCGGTCAAGCAGATCGCCGCGGAGCTGATCCGGCTGTACTCGGCGCGGATGGCGACCACGGGGCACGCGTTCGGCCCGGACACCGTCTGGCAGCGCGAGCTCGAGGACGCCTTCCCCTTCCACGAGACCCCCGACCAGCTGGCCGCGATCGACGAGGTCAAGGCCGACATGATGAACCCGGTGCCGATGGACCGGATCATCTGCGGCGACGTCGGCTACGGGAAGACCGAGATCGCCGTCCGGGCGGCGTTCAAGGCGGTGCAGGACGGCAAGCAGGTCGCCGTCCTGGTGCCGACGACGCTGCTCGCGAACCAGCACTTCAAGACCTTCTCCGAGCGGTTCGCGCAGTTCCCGGTGACGGTGAAGGTGCTCTCCCGCTTCCAGTCCGACGCCGAGAGTTCGGAGACGCTGCGGCAGCTGGCCGCCGGGGAGGTCGACGTCCTGGTCGGCACCCACCGGCTGCTCCAGCCGACCACCCGGTTCAAGGACCTCGGCCTGGTCGTCGTCGACGAGGAGCAGCGGTTCGGCGTCGAGCACAAGGAGTACCTGAAGACGATGCGGACGGCGGTCGACGTCCTGTCGATGTCGGCCACCCCGATCCCGCGGACCCTGGAGATGTCGCTGACCGGCATCCGCGAGATGTCGACGATCCTCACCCCGCCCGAGGAGCGGCACCCGGTGCTGACCTACGTCGGCGCGTGGGACGACAAGCAGATGGCCGCCGCGATCCGTCGCGAGCTGCTGCGCGACGGCCAGGTCTTCGTCATCCACAACCGGGTGCAGTCGATCGACAAGGCCGCGGCCAAGATCCGCCGGCTCGTCCCCGAGGCGCGGGTCGCCGTGGGCCACGGGCAGATGAAGGAGCACGAGCTCGAGCGGATCATGGTCGGCTTCTGGGAGAAGGAGTACGACGTCCTGGTGGCGACGACGATCGTCGAGTCCGGCCTGGACATCCCCAACGCCAACACCCTGGTCGTCGACCGCGCCGACACCTTCGGCCTCTCCCAGCTGCACCAGATCCGCGGCCGGGTGGGTCGTGGTCGCGAGCGGGCCTACGCGTACTTCACCTACGACCCGTCGCGGCCGCTGACCGAGACGTCGGTGGACCGGCTGACCACGATCGCGCACAACACCGACCTCGGCGCCGGCATGGCCGTGGCGATGAAGGACCTGGAGATCCGCGGTTCGGGGAACCTGCTCGGCGGCGAGCAGTCGGGGCACATCGCCGGCGTCGGCTTCGACCTGTACGTGCGGCTGGTCGGCGAGGCGGTGGCCGACTACCGCGCCCAGGTCACCGGCGAGGAGGTCCCGGCCGAGCCGGCCGACGTGCGGGTGGACCTGCCGGTCGACGCGCACCTCCCGCACGACTACGTGCCCGGCGAGCGGCTGCGGATGGAGGCCTACCGCAAGGTGGCGTCGGTGCAGTCCGACGAGCAGGCGCAGGCGGTGCTCGACGAGCTGACCGACCGCTACGGCGCCCCGCCGGCGCCGGTGCTCAACCTGCTGGCCGTCGCCCGCTTCCGCGCGGCGGTGCGGCGCTTCGGGGTCACCGAGGTGTCGATGCAGGGCCGGGCCATCCGGATCTCGCCGGTGCCCCTGCGCGAGTCGCAGCAGATGCGGCTGGCCCGGCTGGCCGACGGCGCCACCTACAAGGCCGCCGTCGACACGATCTCCCTCAAGGTGCCGGTCGGCCCGGACCGGCGGACGCCGCTGCGCGACGTCGCCCTGCTGGAGAACCTGCACGCGCTGCTGACCGCCGTCCTCGAAGTGCCGGTCGCCGCGGCGTCCTGAGGCCCGTCGGCGGATCTGCTCGGTGCCTGCGCCGTGCGTTCCACCGTGTGTGGCACCCTCGCCAACTGTGCAGACGCGTCGCCTGACCGCATCGCTGGCCGTCGGCCTGGTCGCGCTGGCCGGGCTGGCCGGGTGCCGGACCTCGCCCAACGTCGCGGCCTACGTCGCGGAGGAGCGGGTCACCGTCGCCGAGCTGGAGGCGGCGGTCGACGAGCGGCTCGCCGACCCCGCCCTCGCCGCGGCGACCGCCGGCCGCGAGGACGAGTACACCCGGCTGGTCCTCACCCGGCTGGTGCAGGCCGAGGTGTACGACCAGGTGGCCGCGCAGTTCGGCGTCACCCCGGACGACGCCGAGGTCCAGGCCCTGCTCGACGAGCTGATCGGCGACCAGGACCCCGAGGCGCTCTACCAGCAGGCCGCGGGCCAGGGCGTGGGCCGGGCCGACGTCTTCGAGACCGTCCGCCAGCAGCTGGTGCGCCAGCGGATCGCGGAGGAGGAGGGCCTGAGCGAGGAGGTCAGCGAGGAGGAGCTGCGCGCGCGGTACGAGGAGGCGCTGCCCTCGCTGTCGCAGGTCGCGCTCGGGTACATCACCGTCCCCGACCAGGTCGCCGCCGACGCCGCGGTCGCCACCCTCACCGCGGACCCGTCCGCCTACCCCACGATCGCGGCGCAGTACCCGGGCGCGACCACGCTCGCACAGGTCCAGCCGCGGTCCCGGGACCAGGTGCCGTCGGCGATCGCCGACCAGGTCACCACCGCGGCGCCGAACACCGCGTTCACGGTCACGGTCCCGGAGGTGACCGGCGTCCTCGTCGTCTTCGTGGGCCAGCCGGTCGCCCCCAGCTTCGAGGAGGTCCGACCCGACCTCGAGGCCGACGCCCAGGCCGCGGGCGACCAGGCGGCGCAGGAGCTGGTCGCCGAGGTCCGGGCGGACCTCGACATCACGGTCAACCCGCGCTTCGGCGTCATCGAGGAGGGCTCGATCGTGCCGGCGGAGGACGGCGTGGTGGACATCCTCGACGGCGCCGGCGACGCCGGTGGGGACACCGGTCCGGCGGCTGCCGGAGACTGACCGCGTGCCCGTCGCGCTCGCCGTCACCGTCAGCCCGTCCCTCCCTGGCCTCCTCGGACCCGCCGGCTGGCGGGCGCTGGCCGGCGACCGGCCGGTGGTGGCGCTGCCGGGCGCGGCGGCCACGGCGCAGGCGCTGCGCGCCGCGGGCTGGCGGGTCGAGGACGTTCCGGACGCCGTCGCGGCGGCCGCCCACCCCGACGAGGTGGTCGCCCTGGTGTCCGGCGAGGCGGTGGACGCCGACGAGGTCGTGGACGGTGCCCCGCTGCCCCCGGGCGCCCGGTTGCTCGACGTGGTCGCGGTCATGGACCGGCTGCGCTCGCCCGGCGGCTGCCCGTGGGACGCCGAGCAGACGCACTCCTCGCTGCGCGGCTACCTGCTGGAGGAGGCGCACGAGGCCTACGACGCGATCGTCGACGACGACGCGGCGGCCATGCGCGAGGAGCTCGGCGACGTGCTGCTCCAGGTCGTCTTCCACGCCCGCGTCGCCGCCGAGGCCGACCCCGACCGCCGGTTCACCATCGACGAGGTGGCCGGCGACCTGGTCGACAAGCTGGTCCGCCGGCACCCGCACGTGTTCGGCGACGCCGGTCCCCGCGACGTCGCCCAGGTCGAGGCCGGCTGGGAGGAGATCAAGAAGGCGGAGAAGCAGCGCCGGTCGCCCACGGAGGGCGTCGCCCGGTCGCAGCCGGCCGCCTCGTGGGGCGCCGCGCTGATCCGCCGGGCCGGCCGGGCCGGGCTGCCGGTGCCCGAGCCGGCCGAGCTGTCGGCCCGCAGTCCCGAGGAGCTGGGGGAGCGGCTGCTGGCGGTGGTCAGCGGCGCGGCCCAGCGCGGCTGGGACGTCGAGGACGCGCTGCGCGAGGCGGTCCGCCGCTACGCGGGCGAGCTGGACGCCGCCGTCGAGGGATGACCGCGCCCCGGCTGCGGGGCTGGTGCGGGTGTAGCCCGTCAGCAGGTCACTCGTCCTGCTCGAACGGCTCGACTGCCCCCTCTCCGAGGTGCCATCCCCGTCCGGGGAGCACTTCGCGGCGGGAGGGTCAGCAGTGCGGCGAGTCGGCTGGAACCGCTCGGCGACGCGCTCGGCGTGGGGGGTGGATCCGTCCCCACCGCACCGATACCAGGGCTCCTTCCACAGTCGCAAACACTGTCCACAGGCTGCATCTGCGCTGTTCAGCGACACGACCGGTTGCTAAGATCGAACACGTGTTCGACGTACTCTCTCGCGACCTCGCGGACCTCGGCCTCCCGTCCGGGTTCGAGGCGCGGATGACCTCCGCGCTCGTCGGCGAGTGGTGCGTCATCGACGCCGTCCAGCCGGAACTGCGGTGGGGCGTCGCCTGGCTCATCGAGGGTTCTGGGCCACACGCGACGAGCGGTCGGCCCGACGACGGTGCTCCGACCGCCGACGCCGCCGAGGCGGAGTTCGCCGAGCTGCGCCGGCTGCTCGACGCCGGCGCGGAGCCACTGCAGCGGGCGTCGACGGCGGCGCGCGCGATCGCGCAGGCGACGGGGGCGATGGTGACGTCGTTGGCCGAGTTCGCCCGTTGCCGGCCGGCGGCTCGGCTGGACCGGCAACCCGGGGAGCAGGGGGCCATGTCAGCAGCCACCCGCGCGGCTCGGCCGGCAGTGCTCACCGAGGTGAGCGAGTGGGCGGTCGACGAGGTGGCACCGACGCTGCGGATCAGCGCCGTGGCCGCGACGGTGCAGCTCGCCGAGGCCCTGGTGCTCGACGAGCGCCTCCCGATGACGCTGGACCTGCTGTCCCGCGGGGTCCTGAGCCCGGCCCATGCCCGCCAGATGGTCGCGATCGTCGGCCCGGTCGCGGACGACGGCCTGCGCGCCGAGATCGAGGCGCACGTGCTGGGTCTGCTGGGCCGCAAGACGCCGCCGCAACTCGGCGACTGTGCCCGGCGGATCGTGCTGCGCCGGGACGCCGAGGCCGCGGCACGCAAGCTGGTGGCCGCGATCCGCGGGCGGGGTGTCCGGCTGCACGACCGCCGCGACGGCACCGCGACGGTGGCCGTCGACCTGCCGCTGCCGGCCGCGGCGGCGATCTACCGGCAGCTGGAGGCCTACGCGGATCAGGTGCGCGTCGAGGGTGACCAGCGGACCAAGCAGCAGCGGATGGCCGACTGCCTGCAGGACCTCGTCCTGCGGCCCGGCGAGCACGGCATGCCGCCGGTCACCATCGCGCTCACGCTCGTCGCCACCCTGGAGACGATGCTCGGCGGCGCCGAGCCGGGGCAGGTCGACGGGCAGGTGGTGCCGGCCGAGATGGTCCGCGAGCTGGGCTACGCCTTCGGCCTCCTGCCGCGCCCCGCGCCCGACGTGAGCGCGCTGCCGGACGACGCCTCGGCGACCGGGCCGGAGCCGGTTCCGTCCGCCTCGGCGCCGGTCGACCCACCCGCCGGTGAACCGGAACCGCGGATTCCCGCGGTGCCCCCACCTGCTGAACCGGGACCACCGGGCGGTCCTCCCGACCCCACTCCGGTGGCGGACCGGACGCTCACCGAGTGGCTCGCGCTGGCTGCGGCACGGCACGCGGCCGCGGTCCGCGACGGGCTCGCCGGGGCGAGGGAGGCGGTCCTCGAGGGCGTCTGGACCGACGGGGAGCTGCGCGCGGTGCTGGACGTCGGTGCGTTGATCGGCGTGAGCGACCTCGGCCGAACCGCACTGGCGCACCGGCCACACGTCGCCATCGTGGACAAGCTCCGGGGCGGCCTGGTGGCGCTCACCGACGCCGCGGGCATCCGCCGTGGTGCGGCGCTCGGCCCGCCACCGGAGACCGACGGCTACACGCCCGGTGCCGTGCTCGACCGCTTCGTCCGGCTGCGCGACCGGCGCTGCCGCTTCCCGGGCTGTCGGCGCCGGGCCCGGACGTGCGACCTGGACCACCGGCTCGAGTGGCCCGAGGGGCCCACCGCCCACCACAACCTCTGCTGTCTGTGCGAGCACCATCACCGGCTCAAGCACCAGGCTCCGGGCTGGCGCTTCGACGAGGCCGACGACGGCGGGCTGGCGGTCACCATGCCCAACGGCGAGGTCCTGGTCAGTCACCCACCGCGGTTCGGCACCGACCTCGACCTCCCGCCCTACTAGGGTCCGCGCCGGTGGGCCCGACCCCCGAGGCGGGAGCCCGGCCCACCGGCGCGCGGCACTCAGCCGGCGGAGGGCGCCGGACCGTAGGTCAAGTGCGCCACCCCGTTGCTCAGGCGCTCGGCACCGAGAAGCGACAGTGGCGTCCGCGGTGCGCCGTCGGGGAACAGCCGGATGCCCGTCCCGACGGCGACGGGGTAGACGTACAGATGCAGCTCGTCGACCAGGCCGTCGGCCAGCAGGGCCCGCACGAGCGTCGCGCTGCCGCTCACGTAGAGGTCACCGGCCTCCTCGATCTTGAGCGCCCGCAGACGCTCGGCGTCGTAGCCGCCGACCACCGTCGAGTTGGACCACACGGCCTCGGCGTCGGCGAGGGTGGAGGACACGACGTACTTGCGGGTCTCGTTGAAGAACGGAGCTCCCGGGTCGTCCTCCACAGTCCGGGTCGACCAGGCCGGCGCGAACATCTCGAAGGTGGTGCGGCCGAGGAGGATGCCCGACGACGAGGCGGTGAGGCCGCCGATGGAGGTGGCCAGGTCGTCGGGGAAGCCGTAGTCCATCGTCCACATGGGTGCGTCCACGACACCGTCGACGGTGGTGAACTCGTGCACCTTGATCGCGCCCATTGCCTGCTCCTCAGCTGGTCGGCCGGCGCGGGCTCACGCGCCGGTCGGGTGGTCGTTGCTGAGGAGACGATGGCGGACGCCGGTTCTCATCGGTGCGCGGGGCAGAGGTCTCGCTCGCACTGGCGCGCGGCTGGTGAGCGGTTCCGGGCGGGCTGGCTAGGCTCCACCCGTGCCCAGCATCGACGCCGTAGGCGCGCGGGAGATCCTCGACTCGCGCGGAAACCCCACCGTGGAGGTCGAGGTCGCCCTCGACGACGGGACGATCGCCCGCGCGGCGGTCCCCAGTGGCGCCTCGACCGGCGCCTTCGAGGCCGTGGAGCTGCGCGACGGAGGTGAGCGCTACGGCGGCAAGGGGGTGACCAAGGCCGTCGACGGCGTGCTGGACGTCATCGGCCCCGAGCTGGTCGGCTACGACGCCAGCGAGCAGCGGCTGGTCGACCAGCGGCTGATCGACCTCGACGGGACGCCGGACAAGTCCCGCCTCGGCGCCAACGCCCTCCTCGGCGTGAGCCTCGCGGTGGCCCGCGCCGCCGCCGACTCCTCCGGCCTGCCGCTGTTCCGCTACGTCGGCGGCCCGTCGGCCCACCTGCTGCCGGTCCCGATGATGAACATCGTCAACGGCGGGGCCCATGCCGACAGCAACGTCGACGTCCAGGAGTTCATGATCGCCCCGATCGGCGCGGCGACGTTCGCCGAGGCGCTGGCCATGGGCGCCGAGACCTACCACGCCCTCAAGTCGGTGCTGAAGGGCCGCGGCCTGGCCACCGGCCTGGGCGACGAGGGCGGCTTCGCCCCCGACCTGCCGAGCAACCGCGACGCCCTCGACCTGATCGCCGAGGCCGTGGAGAAGGCCGGCTACACCCTCGGCGACGACATCGGGCTGGCGCTCGACGTCGCGGCCACCGAGTTCCACACCGACGGCGGCTACGACTTCGAGGGGCAGCGCCGCCCGGCGGAGTTCCTCATCGACTACTACCGCGAGCTGGTCGACTCGTACCCGATCGTCTCGATCGAGGACCCGCTGTCCGAGGACGACTGGGACGGCTGGATCGCGCTCACCTCGGCGATCGGCGAGCGCGTCCAGCTGGTCGGCGACGACCTGTTCGTCACCAACCCGGCCCGGCTCGCCGACGGCATCTCCCGCAAGGCCGCCAACGCGCTGCTGGTGAAGGTCAACCAGATCGGCACGCTCACCGAGACCCTGGACGCGGTGAACCTGGCCCACCGCAGTGGCTACCGCTGCATGATGAGCCACCGCTCGGGCGAGACCGAGGACACCACGATCGCCGACCTGGCCGTGGCCACCGACTGCGGGCAGATCAAGACCGGTGCGCCCGCGCGCAGCGAGCGTGTGGCGAAGTACAACCAGCTGCTGCGCATCGAGGAGGAGCTCGACGACGCCGCCCGCTACGCGGGTGCGGGTGCGTTCCCGCGGCTGACCGACCGATGAGCTCCTCCGCCCGATGAGCGCGGCGCGCGGTCGCCGCGGCGGGGCGGGCGCCGTCCCTCCCGCCCGGCGGCGCACCACCGGGCGGCCGCTCACGAACGCGGCGTCCCGACCGGTACCGGCCGGCTCCCGCTCCGGTGCGGGCAGCCGGCCGGAGCCCCGGCGGTCGAAGCGGCGCACCGCGCGCCCGGCGCCGTCCGGCGGCGCGCCGCGCCGCCCGCTGTTCACCGGCCGGGCGGTGGTCCTGGTCGGGCTGGTGCTGCTGCTCGCCCTGACCCTCGCCGGGCCGATAAGGCAGTACCTCGCCGGCCGCGCCGAGCTGACCGCCCTCGCCGCCGAGGGCACCGCGCTCGACCAGCGGATCGAGGACCTCCAGGAGGAGCTGGAGCGCCAGGACGACCCGGCGTTCACCGCCCGGGAGGCCCGCGAACGGCTGACCTACGTGCTGCCCGGTGACCGGCTGCTCGTCGTCGTCGACGGAGCGGCGGTCGAGGGCGACGCCGGCACCGTCCCCGAGCCGGAGGACGGCGAGCTGCCCTGGTACGAGGCGCTGCTGCAGTCGGTCGCCGATGCCGACGGCGACGAGGAGCCGAGCGAGTGAAGGAACCGGTGACCCCGGTGGAGCGGGAGATCGTGTCCCGTCAGCTGGGCCGGCCGCCGCGTGCCGTCCGCGCCGTGGCGCACCGCTGTCCCTGCGGCCAGCCGGACGTCGTCGAGACCGCCCCGCGGCTGGAGGACGGCACGCCGTTCCCCACGCTGTACTACCTGACCTGCCCGCGCGCCTCGGCCGCCGCCAGCCGGCTGGAGTCGGCCGGCCGGATGCGCGAGTGGCAGCACGAGCTCGGCACCGACCCCCAGCTGGCCGCCCGGTACCGGGCCGCGCACGAGGCCTACCTCGCCGAGCGCGACGCCCTCGACGTGCTGCCCACCCGCCACACCGCCGGGGGCATGCCCGACCGGGTCAAGTGCCTGCACGCGCTGGCCGGGCACGCGCTCGCCGCCGGCCCCGGCGTCAACCCGATCGGCGACCGCGCGGTCGCCGAGATGGGGCAGTGGTGGGCGAACGGCCCCTGCGCCCGGCCCGAACCCGAGGAGAGCGCGTGACCCGCGTCGCGGCGATCGACTGCGGCACCAACTCCATCCGCCTGCTGGTCGCCGACGTGCCCGTCCAGGGACCGCACACCGACCTGCTGCGCCGGATGGAGGTCGTCCGGCTGGGCCAGGGCGTCGATGCCACCGGCCGGCTGGCACCCGAGGCGATCGAACGGACCCGGGTCGTGCTGGCCGAGTACGCCGCCCGGGCGCGGGAGCTCGGCGCCACCGACGTGCGCATGGTCGCGACCAGCGCCAGCCGGGACGCCGCCAACCGCACCGACTTCGAGGACATGGTGGTGGCGACGCTCGGGCAGCTGCCCGACGTGGTCGCCGGCGACGAGGAGGCGCGGCTGTCCTACCTCGGGGCCACCGCCTCGCTCGACGCCGCGGTCGCCGCGCACGGACAGCCCGCGCCGCACCCGCCGTACCTCGTCGTGGACATCGGCGGCGGCTCGACCGAGTTCGTCCTCGGCGACTCCGCAGGCGTGCGCGCCGCCCGGTCGGTCGACGTCGGCTGCGTCCGGCTCACCGAGCGGCACCTGCACGGCGACCCGCCCACCGCCGACGAGATCCAGCGCGCCGAGGCCGACATCCGCGCCGCCCTCGCCGAGGTCGAGACCGCGGTCCCGGTGCACGAGGCGGCCACGCTGGTCGGGCTGGCCGGCTCGGTCACCACCGTCGCCGCGCTCGCGCTCGGCCTGCCCGCCTACGACGCGGTGGTCATCCACGGCTCGCGCATCCCGGTGGCCGGCGTCCGGTCGGTGACCGCCGGCCTGCTCACCGCCACCCGGCAGCGGCGGGCCGCGGAGCCGGTGATGCACCCGGGGCGGGTCGACGTCATCGGCGCCGGCTCGCTCATCCTGCGGGTGATCATGGACGCGTTCGCCCTCGACGACGTCGTCGTCAGCGAGCACGACATCCTCGACGGCATCGCCCTCGGACTGGCCGGGCGCTGAGTCAGGGGCTGGGGCTGTCGGTGTTCAGCCCGGGCGGGAGCTTCCCCGTCAGCGACTGGTAGGTCGCGGCGGCACCGCGGGCGGCGGCGAGCCGGCCGGCCGCCACGGCGACCCCCGACACCGCGGCCCACGCCAGCGCCTCGCCCCAGCCGACCCCCGGCGCGGCCGGGTTCTTGGGCGGGGCGGAACCGCGCGCCGCGTACCAGCTCGCGTCGGCGAGCTTCCGGACGGCGATCCCCGTGCCGGCCGCCATGCCCGTGCCGAGCAGCTTGAAGGTCAGCGGTGCCTTCTGCTTCTTCTTCCTGGCCACGGCGGCGATCATGCCGCCCCGGGCGCCCCTCGTGTCGGCCCGGGTGGTCCACTTCCCCCGTGGCGACCGACCCGGCCGGCTTCCCGGTCACCCGCAGCCCGGCCGGCGTCGTCCGCTCCGCGCGGGGTGCCCGCGACCTCGCCGTCCTCGACACCCGGGTCTCCGGCTGCCGCGCCTGCCCGCGGCTGGTCGCCTGGCGCGAGGAGGTGGCCCGGGTGAAGCGCGCCTCCTTCCGCGATCAGGACTACTGGGGCCGCCCGGTGCCCGGGCTGGGGCCGGCCGACGCCCGGATCGCGGTCGTCGGGCTGGCGCCGGCGGCGCACGGCGGGAACCGCACCGGCCGGGTCTTCACCGGCGACCGCAGCGGCGACTGGATCTTCGCCGCGCTGTGGCGGGCCGGGCTGGCCAACCAGCCGACGTCCACGCACATCGGGGACGGGCTGGAGCTGACCGGCGTCCGGGTCGCCGCGGCGGTGCGCTGCGCCCCGCCCGCCAACGCCCCGACACCCGAGGAGCGCGACACCTGCTCACCGTGGCTGGCCCGGGAGCTGGAGCTGCTGCCGCGGCTGCGGGTGGTCGTCGTCCTCGGCGGCTTCGGCTGGACGGCGCTGTGGCCGGTGCTCGCCCAGGCCGGCTACCGGCTGCCGAGGCCGCGTCCGGCGTTCGGGCACGGCGTGGAGGTGCGGCTCGAGGGCCCGCGTGGGCCGCTCACCCTGCTCGGCAGCTACCACGTCAGCCAGCAGAACACCTTCACCGGCAAGCTCACCGAACCGATGCTGGACGCCGTCCTGTCCCGGGCCACCCAGGTCGCCGCCACGGTGTCGGCGACCGGGCCGCACCCCTAGGCTCGCCCCATGGCGCAGCGACCCGTGGTCCTGGTCGTGGGCGGCGGCTACGTCGGCCTCTACACCGCCCTCCGGCTGCAGAAGAAGCTGTCGCGGGGCCGGGCGGAGATCGTCGTCGTCGACCCGCAGCCGCACATGACCTACCAGCCCTTCCTGCCCGAAGCGGCGGCCGGCTCGGTGGAGCCGCGGCACGTGGTGGTGCCGCTGCGCCGGACGCTGCCGCGCTGCCGGGTGGTCACCGGCGCGGTCACCGGGCTCACCCACGCCGAGAAGCGGGCCCGCATCGCCCCCATCGAGGGCGAGCCGTTCGACCTGACCTACGACGTGCTGGTCATGGCCGCGGGCTCGGTGGCGCGCACGCTGCCGATCCCCGGGCTGGCCGAGCACGGCATCGGGTTCAAGAACGTCGGCGAGGCCATCTACCTGCGCAACCACGTGCTCGCCCGGCTGGACGCGGCCAGCTCCACCGACGACCCGTCGGTCCGCCGCCGCGCGCTGACCTTCACCTTCGTCGGCGGGGGCTACGCGGGGGTCGAGGCCTTCGCCGAGCTCGAGGACATGGCCCGTTACGCCGTCAGCCACTACTACCCGCGGCTCTCGCCGAACGACATGCGCTGGGTGCTGGTCGAGGCGATGGGGCGGATCCTGCCCGAGGTCGACCTGGACATGGCCGCGTGGACGGTCAAGCAGCTCACCGCGCGGGGCATGGACGTGCGGCTGAACACCCGCCTGGAGTCGATCTCCGACTCCTGCACCGTCCGCCTCTCCGACGGGGAGGAGTTCGCCAGCGACACCCTCGTCTGGACGGCGGGCACCAAGCCGAACCCGATGCTGGCCTCCACCGACCTGCCGCTCGACGAGCGCGGCCGGGTGGTCTGCGAGCCGACCCTGCAGGTGGCGGGGATGCCGGACGCCTGGTCGGCCGGCGACCTCGCCTCCGTCCCCGACCTCACCAAGAGCGAGCCCGGCGCCACCACGGCGCCCAACGCGCAGCACGCCGTCCGGCAGGCCAAGCGGCTCGCCGACAACGTCGTGGCGGTGCTCAGCGGCGGGCAGCCCCAGCCCTACCGGCACAGCTACGCCGGGTCGGTGGCCAGCCTCGGCCTGCACAAGGGCGTGGCGCAGGTCTACGGCGTGAAGCTCAAGGGCTGGCCGGCCTGGTTCATGCACCGCAGCTACCACGTCAGCCGGGTGCCGACCTTCAACCGCAAGGCGCGGGTGGTCGCCGACTGGACCCTCGCCGCGGTGTTCCGCCGGGAGGTCATCTCGCTGGGCCAGCTCCAGGACCCGCGCCGCGAGTTCGTCGCGGCGGCCAACACCGGCCGCGCCGGCCAGCTGCCCCCGCCGGCGGTCGACCCGGCCCGGCCGGGGAGCGCCCAGGCCAGCTGAGGACACGGCGTGGTGCGCTCGTGCCGCGGCGCTGGCGTTCCCGGCGGCCCCCGTAGCCCAACTGGCAGAGGCAGGCCCCTTAAAAGGGTCCCAGTGTCGGTTCGAACCCGACCGGGGGCACCGTCAGGAGCCGGCCGCTCTCGCCTGCCCGCGGGGTCGCTGCCGACCCGCCGGCGCCAGGTGCCCGGCTCAGCGGGTCCGGTAGCGCGCGTAGACCAGACCGGTGTCGAAGGCGCGCTCCTCGACCAGTTCCAGATCGAGGCGGACGCCGTCGGGGAAGAACCGCTTGCCGCCACCGACCACGCTGGTCGTCACGAAGAGGTGGTACTCGTCCACCAGGCCCGCGGCGATCGCCTGGGCGGCGAGGTTGGGGCCGTCGACGGTGAGGTCGTGGTCGGCCTCGGCCTTGAGCCGGCGCACCGCGTCCGGGTCGAAGGTCCGCTCGATCCTGGTCCTCTCGCTCGACACCGAGTCCAGCGTCGTGGAGTAGACGATCTTCTCGGCGGCCTGCCAGTCCCGGGCGTACTGCACGATGTGCGGTGGCGCGTCGGGCAGGGTGTGCGCGGTCTCCCAGAAGACCATCGTCTCGTACATGCGCCGGCCGTAGAGGTACGTGCGGACCGGGCGGAAGACGTCGCCGATGAAGGTGTGCACCTCCTCGTCGTCGGCCGCGCCGGTGCCGATGTCGCCCTCCGCCGCCTCGGCGTAGCCGTCCAGCGAGGTGATCATCGAGTAGATCAGCTTGGCCATGCGTCTCCTCCGCGTACGGGTGCGGGAGTCTCTCAGCAGGTCCTGGAGGCTCTGACCGCACGCAGGCGCGGAACTCATCGATCAGCCGGCGGTGCCGCCGGGCCGACATCGGCCGAGCTGCTGATCGCGCCGTTCTCGCCGCGCAGCACCCCACCGTGCGGCTCACCCGGACGTGCCGTCGGTGAGCTCCAGCGGCCCGGACCGGAAGGGGGGAGTCACCGGCGTTCCCTGGTTCTCCACGACCCGGACCTCCACGACGTACTGGTCCGGGTCCTCGAACACGTCCCGGAACTCCTGGTCCTCCCGCATCACCTCGCAGCCGGACCCACCACCGTCGACCCACTGGTCGCTGATGCCCAGATACACCGCTTCAGCACCGTCGCGGGTCAGGATCCGGCTCTCGATGCTGTCCCCGTCCTGGGGGGCGTCGTTGTCCCAGACGAAGCAGATCGCGGGCACGACGTTGCGGTCCTCGAGCTCCAGCCAGGCGTGCCCGCCGTTGGTGAAGTCGGCCTCGAGGTGCCGGCCGTCGTCCGCCAGGGCCGCGGCCAGGGTCGTCGTCGCGGTGGCCGCCAGGGCCAACCCGGCGGCCGCCCCGATGACCGTCGTCCTGTTCCAGGTGCGCATGACGTCGTCTCCGTCCGGTCAGGTCACGATCACGTGGGCGGTGGCCGTGCCGGCGAGGGCGCCGGTGAGCCAGTGCCGGAACTCGTAGGTCACGGTGTGCGTCCCCGTGGTCCTCGGGGTGAGGATCAGGTCGTAGCGCTCGGCCGTGGTCGTCGTGAGCACGTTGCCCGGCAGCGGCGTCGGCGCGGGGAGCAGCTCGCCGTCGGACATGTGCGCGACCGGCTCCAGGGCGGCCGGGAACCGGACGACGTTGACGAAGTACGCGCCGGTCAGGTGCCGCAGGAGAACCCGCTGGCCGACCCGGGCCCGCACCGTCGTCTTCGCGCTGTTCCGCGACCGCCGGGCGTCGACGCCGTTGATCGTGAAGTAGCGCGGACGGAAGCGGTTGAGCCGGGTGCGGTCGGCGATCGCGTTCTCCTCGCCGGAGGCGTGGTTGTAGTCGCGCCAGGACGGGTCGATGTCGTAGGTCGCCCACATCGCCTCGACGTCGTACTGCGGGCCGCCGACGTACAACGTCCCGGGCCCGGTCGGCGGGTCGATCACCAGGTAGCCGAACATGCCCATCTGCACGTGCAGCGGGGCGTTGCGGTGGCAGTGGTAGAAGAACGTGCCGGCCCGCGCGGCCCGCCACTGGTAGGTGTAGTCGCCGCTGACGGTGAACGACGTGTCCGGGACCCCGTCGTTGTAGGTGGACGGCTCGATGCCGTGGTGGTGGATCGTGTGCCGGTTGATCGACGGCTCGATCGTCACGTGGACCACCTGACCCTGGCGGACCCGGATCGGCGTCGAGGGAAAGGGCTTGTCGTCGTCCGGGTCCTTGAACGCCCAGAACTCGACGTCCTCCCCGTCCGAGAACTCCAGCTTGTCGTTGAAGACCTTGCGCACGAAGGCCACGTCAGGCCGGACCCGCCCCGGGGTCTCGGGGCCGGCCTCCGGGTAGTTGTGCCCGAAGTGCGTGGACTGGGTGAGGTCCGCCGGGCGGTTCTGGTCGATGGGGACGAGTCCTCCGGCCATGCTGATCAGCTCCTTCCTCAGTCGAAGACGGCTTCGGAGACCATGCCGCCGGCGTAGTGGCCACCGCTGGCGGTCTCGGCCATCTCGATGTGGTCGTGGACCACGTACTTCTGGGCCCGGTCGACCACGGGGAGCGAGTCCGGCGGGGTGTTGAACGGGAACAGCACGTCCACGACGGTGCCCGGGGGGACGCGCACCGTGTCCTTGTTGGCGCCGACGATCCACGGTGTATCCGGGTGGCTGAGCACCCAGATGTGGTTGCCGTGGAAGTGCACCGACCGCGGCGCCCGGCCGGTGTTGATCATGCGGACGAGCGTGGCGTCCCCGGGCGTGAGCAGTGACCCCGCCCGGCCCTCGAGGAACGTGGCGGGGTCCTCGACCGCCAACATCCCGCTGATCCCGTTGATGAGGAAGTACTCGGGTTCGGGGTCGCTGGGGAGAGCGACCCGGCCGCCGGCGAGATCCCGGGCGGTGGCCGGGTTCAGCTCGGCGAACAGCCAGGTGCGCTCCTGGACGATCTCGGTCGGGATCGCCGCCTGCTGGTTGCCGAACAGCGGCTGGCGGCGCGCCCGGCCCAGGAAGCCGGGGAAGTTGGCCTCGATGGACCTCGGGTCCTCCCGGGACCGGACGACGAGGGCTCCGGTGGTCCCCAGCGCCCGGCCGGTGTCGGCGCTGCCGTCGATCGTGCCGACGTAGGAGAACGTGCCCGGCCGGGACGGTGCGCTGAACGAGACGGTGCGGCTGGTCCCCGGTGGGACGGGAGCGGGGTCGACGCCGGGGACGCCGGGAACGGCGAGCCCGACCTGGCGCGTGGTGCCGTTGGTGATCGTCACGTTCACCGTGTCGCCGGTCTGAACCTCGAGCCGGCCGCCGGGGATCTCGGCCCGCTGCGCGGTGCTGCCGAAGCCGAGGACCGGGACGATCAGGCCGTCGATCATGATGCGCTCGCCGTTCAGCGCGTGGAGCTGGGCGTTGACGACGTCGGCGGCGGCTCGCTCGGCCGACGCGAGCAGGCCGGCGCTCGCCAGGAGTGTGGTCGCCGCCGCTCCGAAGCCGTACCGGAGCACCGTGCGGCGGGGGAGCGGGGTGTCTGCGAGGTCCATGAGGGGCTCCGGGGCTGGGAGTCGGCTGCCTGGCGAGGTGCTGGACTGCTCGCAGCGACGATCCGCGCCCATCCGTTTCGGAACCAATCCGAACGAGGGGGTGTCCCTGTCCCCCATTCGGGGGAACGGGCCGCCGCACGCTCCGACCCCGAGGGGTGACCCGCCGTGGGGAGCCGGAACGCAACCGCCCACTCAGGCGTTGACCGGCACGAGTGGGGTGCAGGACCGTAGACCCCACGACCGCCTGTCACCTCGAGGAGATGACGATGCCCAGCCACAACCCGGTCTTCGGCCGGGGCTTCGCGAACGCGGGCGCCGGCAACAGCCAGCAGCCCACCCAGTGGGGCGGCGCTCCGCAGTACGGCGCCCCGCAGTACGGGGCGCCCCAGTACGGCGCTCCGCAGTACGGCGCCCCGACGCAGGACCCGTACGCCGCGCCGTCGCCGTACGCCCGTTCGCCGTACGCGCCGCCGACCACCCGCTACATGACGATGGACGACGTCGTCCAGAAGACGGGCCTGTCCTTCCTCGTCACCGTCCTGGCCGCCGCCGCCGTCTGGGCGATGCCCGGGCAGGCCGCCTGGGGCCTGGCGCTGCCGGCCGTGCTCGTCGCGTTCGTCCTCGGCCTGGTGATCGCGTTCAAGCAGATCGCCAACCCGGCCGCCACGCTGGCCTACGGCGCGCTCTACGGCGTCGCCCTCGGCGCGATCAGCGAGGCGTTCAACGCCATCTACCCGGGCATCGTCGTCCAGGCGCTGATCGGCACCTTCGGTGTCTTCTTCGGCATGCTGGTCGTCTACAAGACCGGCGCCATCCGGGTCACGCCGAAGCTGACCCGCTGGATCGTCGGCGCGATGTTCGGTGTCCTGGCGTTGGTCCTGGTCAACCTGATCGCGAGCTTCTTCACCCCCGGCGGCCTCGGCCTGCGCGACGGCGGCCCGCTGGCCATCGTCTTCAGCCTCGTCGTCATCGGTGTCGCGGCCTTCTCGCTGCTGCTCGACTTCGACATGGCCGACGAGGCGATCCGCCGCGGCGCCCCGGCGAAGTTCGCCTGGTACGTCGCCTTCGGTCTGCTCGTGACCGTCGTCTGGCTGTACCTGGAGATCCTGCGGCTGCTGTCCTACCTCCAGGACAACTGACCCACAGCCGCATCGCGGGTGACGACGGGAGCCCGCCCTCCGAACGGAGGGCGGGCTCTCGCCTCTCCGGCGGGTGGATCGACTCGGGGCTCCCGGGACTTCCTCAGCGGCTCAGTCGCGAGCGGGGGTCGGGCCGTTCGGACCCAGCGGGTCGGCGGCCATCACCAGCGCCGCGGCCAGCACGGTGCTCACCGGTCCCCACAGCACGAGGCCGGCCGGGGACAGCCAGCCGAGCGCGGCCGGTCCGGCCAGCACGGCCGCCGGCGCACCGGTGACCACGAGCACGGCGCCGGTCCGCCAGCCGCGGCGGCACAGCCAGGCCGCGCCGCCGAGCGCCCATCCGACGGCGACGGCACCGGCGACCGGCCAGGCGTCCCCGGCGAACGCCTGCCACCCGAGCTCGAGGGCGATCACGGCGGCCAGCAGCGGCAGCAGCGTGACGGCCAGGCCGGCGAGGAACCGGGCCGCCGTGACGTCGGCACCCGCGGCGGGGGCCGTGGTGGGGGACAGGCTGGTGGTGGACACGGGTGCCTCCTTCGGCGGGCCGGACTGCGGTGAGCCGACCCTGTCGACGCGGCGGTGGGGTCACGCCGGGAGAACCGCCGGGGTCGCCGGCTCGGGGCGCTGCCCGTGTGCCGCGTCGTCGGCCATGCGGTCGGAGAGAGCGGCGGCGTCCGCGCCGACGAAGCCGAGCAGTGCCGAGCCGCGGCAGGTCTGCCATGGCAGGCCGAGGACGTACAGCCCGGGCACGTCGGTGACCCCGGCGGTGTGGCGGACCTGGCCGTCGACGACGACGCCGGGCACGTGCAGCCAGGAGTGGTCGGGCCGGTAGCCGGTCGCCCACACGACCGCGTCGACGTCGACCGCCGTGCCGTCGGCGAAGCGGGCCGTGCGGCCGGCGAGGTCGGTCAGCCGCGGCCGGAAGTCGATGCCGCGGCGGCGCAGTTCGCGGCTGCGGGTGCCGATGACCAGGTCACCCCGGGCGCGCAACCGGCGGGCGATGCGGGTGTGCGCGGGCACGGTGAAGAAGCCCACCGCCGACAGCCAGGAGAACAGGTCGCGGCCGGCGATGCGCTGGGGCAGCTCGGTCGGCCGGGTGCCGACCGCGACCGTGACCGCCTGGGTGGCGCCCAGTTCGGCGGCGATCTGCAGGCCGGAGTTGGCCGCGCCGACGACGAGCACCCGGCCGGCGCCGGGCAGCTGGGTGGGGTTGCGGTACCCGGCGCTGTGCAGCTGCGGCACCAGCGGGTCCAGCCGGTCGGCGAGGGCGGGGACGTGCGGGGTCTGGAACGGGCCGGTGGCGACGACGACCTGCCGGGCGCGCAGCGTCCCGGCCGGGGTGGCGGCCGCGAAGGTGCCGTCGGCGTCGCGGTGCAGCCGCAGCACCGGGGAGTTCAGCCGCACCGGCAGTGCGAAGTGCGCGGCGTACTGCGCGAGGTAGTCGGCGACGTCGTCCTTGCCCGGGTGGGTGTCGGCCGGGGCGGGGAACGGCAGGCCGGGCAGCGAGTCGTACTGGGCGGGGCTGAACAGCCGCAGGGAGTCCCAGCGGGACCGCCAGCTGGAGCCGATCTCCGGGCCGGCGTCGAGCAGCAGGAAGTCCGCTCCACGCGCGGCGAGGTGGTGGCCGAGGGCGAGGCCGGCCTGGCCGGCGCCGACGACGAGCACGTCGAGGAGCTGGTCGGTGACGGGGATGGGCACGGTGTCTCCAGACATGAGCGGGGTGACGGCGGTGGCCTGGGCGGTTACGGGAGGCCGACGGTGAGCAGCGCGGTTGCGAGGACGAGGTCGGCGACCAGGCAGGTCTCGGCGTACCAGCGGGGCGCGACCCGGCCGATGCGGTGGTGGACGACGTCCCAGGTCGCGTGGGCCAGCCAGCCGGCGGCGAGCACGTAGCGGGCGGCGGCCGGGTCGACGGCGACCGCGGCGATCGCCACCGCGCCGAAGCCGAGCACGGCCGCGGTCTGCGCGGTGAGCAGCCGCCGGTCGGCGAGGTCGCCGCGGGCGGTGCCCCACGTCAGGTAGATCACGGCGGCGAGCAGCACGCACCAGGCGCTGATCCAGGCCTGCGCGGCCTCGGGCAGCCGTGCGACCAGCACGAGGCTGTTGACGGCGGCGACGGCGCCGAGCGCGGTCGGCCAGCGGTGGGTGAGTGCGCCGCGCAGGCCGCCGCCCCGGCGGATCGCGGACACCGGTGCCGCAGCGGTGGTGGGCGTCATCGGAGGCTCCTCGGTCCGGGCTGGGATCTGGCTCGGGACGCTAGGAGCGGGCCGGCGGCGTCACGCCGGGAAAACCGCCAGGTTCGGCACGCGGACGTGCCCGGTCAGTCGAGCGGGTGGGCGGCCAGCTCGGTGCGGCTGGACAGGCCGAGCTTCGCGAACACGTTCCGCAGGTGGAAGTCGACGGTGCGGGGGCTGACGTAGAGCTGCGCGGCGACGTCGCGGTTGGCCAGCCCCTGCCGCACCAGGCGAGCCACGTGCACCTCCTGCGGGGTGAGGTCCACCACGGTGGAGACGTCGCGGCGGCGGGCGGTCTCCCCGGACGCCCGCAGCTCCTGGCGGGCACGCTCGGCCCACGCGCGCGCGCCGAGGTCGTCGAACGTCTCCACGGCGGCGCGCAGGTGGGGCCGTGCGTCGACCCGCCGGCGGCCGCGGCGCAGCGCGGCGCCGTAGGCCAGCTGGGTGCGCGCCCGGTCGAACCGGCGCTCGGTCCTGGCGTGCGCGGCCAGGGCCAGCTCGAAGTGGGAACGAGCCTCGGGGCCGGCGCTGAGCATCGCGCGGCCGTGCTCGACCGAGGCCTGCGCCCAGGCCGAGCCGGTGGCATCGGCGAAGGTGGCGAGCTCGTCCACCCAGGCGCCGGCCAGGTCGGCCCGCCCCGCGCGCACCGCGGCCTCGATGCGCTCGATCGCGGCCAGGCGGCGGGTGATGGGATGACGGAGCTGCTCGAGCTGGTGCAGCGCGGCGCCGGCATCGGCGCCGACCTGCACGCCGCGGGCCCAGCGCAGCACGTCGGGCACCACCTCGGCCAGGATCCCCAGGGAGTGGTCGGCGCAGATCTGCTCGGTGTCGGCGAGGTGCTGCTCGACGTCCTCGTCGCCGCGCAGCGCGGCGAGCAGCGCCAGCCAGGCCGTCGGCAGCGCCGCCAGGCCCCGCTGCCCGGACTGCTCGGCCAGCAGCAACGCCTCGGTGGCGGCGGCGCGGGCCGCGGTCCACCGCCCGGTGGCCAGCTCCGGAAGACCGAGCCGGGTCAGGGAGTACAGGGTCATCACCACCGCGCCGGTGCTGCGGGCCCGGGTCAGCAGCTGCTCGTGGTAGCGCCGGGTCAGGGTGTCGTCGCCGAGGTACATCGCGGCGATGCCCAGGTTGGGCAGCAGGTCGGCGTCCTCCTCGGCGAGGCTCTCGGCCGCTGTGAAGGCCGCCTGCAGCGGCGGCATCGCCGCCGCCCAGTCGCCTGCGACCGCCGCGGCGAGGCCGGACAGCAGATCGGAGAAGCAGCGGGCACGCGCCGGCGCCTCGGGCCCGGGCACCGGCACCAGCGCGGTGAGGTCGACGGTGCTGCCGGAACCCGCGCCGAAGGCGGCGAGCGCGGCGGCGAACATGGCCATCTCCCGGGCCCGCTGGGCATCGTGCGGGGCGACCTCGGCGGCGGCCGCGAGCACCATGCGGTGCCCGGTGTGGAACGACCCGACGTTCCACTCGATGCGGGCCCGCAGGCGCCGGATGTCGGCGCGCAGCAGCGGATCGCGGACCTGGGTGGCCGCAGCGTCGGCCAGCGCCCGGGCCCGGGCAGGCTGCGCGGCCAACCACGCCGAGCGGGCGGCCGCGTAGAGACGCCCGGCCTGGGCCTCCCCGGCCGGGGACAGCTCGGCGGCGCGCTCCCAGGCGGACGCGGCGGCTTCCAGGCCGCCGCGGGCCCGGGCGCGGTCCGCGGCGGCGTCGAGCTCGGCGACGACCGCCGTGTCCGGCTCCTCCACGGAGGCGGCCAGGTGCCAGGCGCGCCGATCGGCTTCACCCGGACCCGTGAGGACGGCGGCGAGCGCCCGGTGCGCCCGACGGCGCTCGGTGCTGGTCGCGGCCCCGTACACCGCGGAGCGCACCAGCGGATGGCGCAGGTCGACCTCGGCGCCGTGGACCCGCAGCAGGCCGGAGCGTTCGGCCTCGAGCAGCGCGTCCTCGTCCGCGCCGAGGTCCGCGGCGGCCTGCCGCACGACCCGCGTCCGGCCGGAGTCGTCGGCGGCCGCGACCAACAGCAGGGTCCGGGCCTGCTCCGACAGCCGTCGGTACCGGTCGAGGAAGGCGCGTTCCACCCCCTCGGTCAGCGGCAGGCGGGCCGGCAGCCGCTCCCGGCCGGACAGCTGCCCGGCCGTCAGGACCTCGGCGAGCTCCACCAGCGCCAGCGGGTTGCCCCCGGTGCTGGCCAGCAGCCTGTCGCGCACGTCGGCCGGGACGGGGAGGCCGGTGCGGGCGGCGAGCAGCTCGCCGGTGGCGCCGGCGTCGATGCCGCCGACCGGGAGCAGGGGGAGGCCTCCGCTGTCGAGGGTGCGCACGTCGCCGTCGCGGGCGGCGAACAGCAGGGCGACCGGCTCGACCTGCAGCCGGCGCGCGGCGAACAGCAGCGCCGCGGCGGAGGCGTCGTCGAGCCAGTGCGCGTCGTCGACGACGACCAGCACCGGGCTCTGCTCGGCGGCGTCGGCGAGCAGGCTCAGCGTGCCGAGGAACGCGAGAAACCGGTCGCCCTCCCCGGCGGCCTCGCCCAGCGCGGCGCGCAGCGCCGCTGCCTGCGGCGCCGGCAGCGCGTCGATGCGGGCGCGCAGCGGCCACAGCAGGCGCTGCAGCGCGGCGAACGGCAGCGGCGACTCCGACTCCACCCCGGAGGTGCGCAGCACCCGCATGCCGGTGGCGGCCGAGACGGCGTCGGCCAGCAGCGTCGACTTGCCCGACCCGGCCACGCCGTGGATCACCAGGGACCCGCCCGCGCCGCTGCGGGCGGCCTCGAGCAGTGCAGCGATCGCCGCGCGTTCGCGGTCCCGTCCGGCCAGCACGACGGAACCGTAACGACCGCAGCGGACGGGTCCGGGGTTCGGAGACCTGGTGGTTCTCCCGGCGTGAGTGAGCTCGGCGACGGCGAGCGTGGCAGCCGGCCCCACAGTCCCCACCTCGAGGAGGAGCCATGTCGGCCCACCCCACCGCCGCACCGGCGGCCCACGTCCAGGCGCACGGTGCGCCCCGCGCCCAGGGGCACGGTGCGCCTCACGCCCACGCCCAGGGGCACCCGGCCCACCACGCACCGGACCACCCGTCGCCGCCGGCCGCGGAGGAGCCGCGCCGCTCGTGGGCGGTCTTCGCGCTGATGATCGCCGCCCAGTTCATGGTCATCCTGGACGTGTCGGTGGTGAACGTCGCGCTGCCGTCGATCAGCGACGCCCTGCACCTGTCGGCCGCGGACCACCAGTGGACGATCAGCGCGTACGTGCTGCTCTCCGGTGGGCTGCTGTTGCTCGGCGGCCGGATCGCCGACCTGCTCGACCGGCGCCGGGCGTTCCTCGCCGGCGTCGGCCTGTTCACCGTCGCCTCGTTGGTCAGCGGCCTGGCGCAGACCCCGCTCACGCTCGTCCTGGCCCGCGCGGCGCAGGGCGCGGGTGCGGCGCTGCTCACCCCGGCCGCGCTGTCGATCATCATGACCGCCTACGCCGGGAGGCAGCGGCAGACCGCACTCGCCGCCTGGGGCACCGTCGGCAGCCTCGGCATCGCCGCCGGCGTCCTCTTCGGCGGGGCGCTGACCAGCGCGCTCGGCTGGCGGGCGGTGTTCTTCATCAACGTGCCGATCGGCATCGCCGTCGTGCTCGGCACCCTGCGGGCCGTGGCCCGCGGCGGCTCGCAGCCCCGGGCGCTGCGCCGGCTGGACCTCCCCGGCGCGCTGACCCTGGTCGGCGGTCTGCTGGCGCTGGTGTCCGGCATCGAGGCCACCCGCTCGGCCGGCTGGGCCGCACCCCGCACGTGGGCGGCGCTGGCCGCCGCAGCGGTGCTGCTCGCCACCTTCGCCCGGCTCGAGCGGCGCGCCGCCGACCCGCTGGTGCCCCCGGCGACGTGGCGGATGCGGTCGCTGGTCTCGGCCTCGGCGGTGATGGCCGGCGTGACCGGCGTGGTGGTCGGCGCGATCTTCCTGTCCTCGCTGTACCTGCAGGCCGTCGTCGGTTCCTCGCCGGTCGTCGCCGGGCTGCAGTTCCTGCCGCTGGCCGCCGCGATCACCCTGGCTGCCGCCGCCGCGTCGAAGGTGATCGGCCACCTCGGCGCCCGCACGCTGATCCTCGGCGGCCTGGTGGTCATGGCCGCCGGCGTGCTGCTGCTGGCCGCGAACGCGGGCGGTACTTCCTACACCACCGACGTGCTGCCCGGTTTCCTGCTCGTCGGCGCCGGCGTCGGCCCCATGTTCGTGGCCATCGCCGTCGCCGCGATGAGCGACGTGCCGGCCGACCGGTCCGGGCTCGCGTCCGGGCTGATGATGACCGGCCACGAGATCGGCGCCGCCCTCGGCGTCGCCGCGCTCACTGCCGTCGCCGGGGACCTGGCCACCTCCGCCGGCTTCGTCGACGGCTACGGCCGGGCCTTCGCGGTCACCGCCGGTGTCCTCGGCGCGCTGGTCGTCCTCACCCTGCTCGCCGTCCCCGGCGGCAGGCCCCCTGTGGGCGCCGCCGGCCACGGGCACGGCGCACACGGCCACTGACCGGGCCGACCCCGGCGAGCTCCCCGGCGGGAGGCACCCCCTCCGCGCCGACCCTGATCCCCGACCGATGCCGCACCGACCACCAGGAGTTCCCATGCTGTCCGCCACGCCGCGCACCTTCACCGGTGCCACCACCTTCTCCGTCGCCGGGATGACCTGCGAGCACTGCCGCCGGGCGGTCACCGCGGAGATCGCCGCCGTCGACGGCGTCGAGACCGTCACCGTCGACCTGGCCGGCGGCACCGTCACGGTCACCGCCACCGGTCCGGTCGACCGCGCCGACATCGCCGCCGCGGTCGACGAGGCCGGCTACCGCGTCCTGTCCTGACCACACCGGCGCCGGGAGCCCGCACCCCGCGCTCCCGCCGCCGGCGACCCCGGGACGCCCGTCCGACCCCGAGGAGCCCGACATGACCGTCCTGCCCCTGACCGACCGCCCGCGAGCTCCGATCACGGTCCGGCGGGCCTCGCCGGCCGACGCCGGCGACGTGGCCGCCATGGTCGGCGAGATCGCCGCCCACGAGGACCAGACCGCGCACGTCCACGTCGACGTCGAGCAGTGGCGGACGTTGCTCGCCCGGCCCGAGGTGACCGTGCTGCTCGCCGAGCGCGGCCGTGCGCCCGTCGGCTACGTCTCCGCGGTCCGCCAGCTGCACCTGTGGAGCGGCGGGGACGTCCTCGCCCTCGACGACCTCTACGTCCGCCCCGGGCACCGGGACGCCGGTGTCGGCCGCGCGCTCATGGCCGCCCTCGCCGCCGTTGCCGCGCCGGAGCAGATGCTCATCCGCTGGGGCATGGAGGTCGAGAACGTCGACGCCCAGCGGTTCTACCGCCGCCTCGGCGCGACCCTCCGGCACAAGGTCACGGCCGCCTGGACACCGGCCGCCTACGCGGCCGCGCAGGTCTGACACGGATCCCGGCGGTTTCCCCGGTCCGAGCCGGGAGGCCGCCGCCGAGCATCGGTTCCAGCCCACCGCCCCTGCGACCAGGAGCTCCGCAATGACGACGACCGCGCCGCTTCCCGCCACGACCGAGGCCACCGCCGCGTGCACGCTCGAGATCGGCGGCATGACCTGCGCCTCCTGCGTGGGCCGGGTGGAGAAGGCCCTCGCCCGCGTCGACGGCGTCACCGCCGCCGAGGTCAACCTGGCCACCGAGGTGGCCACCGTCCGGTTCGACCCGGCCCGCGCCGGGCTCGGCGAGCTGACCGCCGCGGTCGCCCGGGCCGGCTACACCGCCACCCCCCGCCGCGAGGCGCAGCCGGTAGCCGCGCCGGCCGGAGCCGGGCCGGAGGACGGCGACGGGGACCGGCACCTGGCCGCGCTGAAGCGGAAGTGGCAGGTCACCCTCGCCGTCGGCCTCGGGTTGATGGCCCTGATGTACGTGCCGCTGTACCTGGACACGATGGACTGGCTGATGCCGGCGATCCTCGTGGTCGCCACCGTCGTCCAGTTCTGGGCCGGAGGCGAGGTCTACCGCGCCGCGTGGACCGCGGCCCGGCACCGGTCGACGAACATGAACACCCTGGTCGCGCTGGGCACCGGCGTCGCGTACGCGTACAGCGCCTTCGTCACGCTGTGGCCGGCCGCGGCCGAGCGCCTCGGGCTGCCGCTGCACGTCTACTTCGAGACCTCGCTGGTCATCCTGGCGCTGGTGCTGGCCGGCCGGTGGATGGAGGGCCGGGCGAAGAAGCGCACCGCCGCGGCGATCACCGCGCTCGTGGGTCTGGCTCCGAGGACGGCGCGGGTGCTGCGCGACGGCGCCGAGGTCGACGTCCCGGTCGAGCAGGTCGTCGTCGGGGACCTGGTGCGGGTGCGGCCCGGGGAGAAGGTGCCGGTCGACGGCGTGGTCACCGACGGCGCGACCGCGGTCGACGAGAGCATGCTGACCGGCGAGAGCCTGCCGGTCGACAAGGCCGTGGGGGACACCGTCATCGGGGCGACGCTCAACCGCACCGGCACGGTGGTGCTGCGGGCGACGGCGGTCGGCGAGGACACCGCGCTGGCGCAGATCGTCCGGCTGGTCGAGGACGCGCAGGGCGCCAAGGTGCCGATGCAGCGGCTCGCCGACCGGGTCTCGGCCTGGTTCGTGCCGGTCGTGCTGCTGCTGGCCGCGGCCACGTTCGTGGCGTGGGCGCTGTTCGGGCCGGACACCGGCCGGCTGACCATGGCGATCACGACGACGATCGCGGTGCTGATCATCGCCTGCCCGTGCGCGCTGGGGCTGGCGACCCCGACCGCGGTCATGGTCGGCACCGGCCGCGCCGCCGAGCTCGGCATCCTCATCGGCAACGGGGACGCGCTGGAGACCGCCCGCGGGGTCACCGCCGTCGTGCTCGACAAGACCGGAACGATCACCCGCGGCAGGCCGGCCCTCACGTCGGTCACCACGACCGGCGGCTGGACCGAGGAAGACGTCCTGGCCCTGGTCGCAGCCGCCGAGGCGGGCAGCGAGCACCCGGTCGGCGAGGCGATCGTGGCGGCCGCGGCCGACCGCGGGCTGCGGGTGCCGGCGCTGGGCTCCTTCGCGGCCGTCCCCGGCCACGGAATCGACGCCGCCGTCGGCGACCGGCGCGTCCTCGTCGGCAACCAGGCGCTGATGCGCGCCAGCGGCATCGACGTGTCCGGGCTGACCGGTGCCGCCGCGGCCGCGGCCGCGGCCGGGCAGACCCCGATGTTCGTCGCGATCGACGGCCTGCCGGCCGCCACGATCGCCGTCGCCGACACCGTCCGGCCGGAGTCCGCCGAGGCCGTCGCGCAGCTGCGGGCGCTGGGCGTGCAGGTGTGGATGCTGACCGGTGACAACGCCGCCACCGCCCGCGCCATCGCCGACCAGGTCGGGATCGAGCACGTGCTCGCCGACGTGCTGCCGGCCGACAAGGCGGCGAAGGTCCGCGAGCTGCAGCAGCAGCGGCACGTGG
This sequence comes from Geodermatophilus sp. CPCC 205506, assembly GCF_051383635.1. Lineage (NCBI taxonomy): Bacteria > Bacillati > Actinomycetota > Actinomycetes > Geodermatophilales > Geodermatophilaceae > Geodermatophilus > Geodermatophilus sp. CPCC 205506. The sequence continues at coordinate 31,737 of NZ_JALPKP010000056.1, forward strand.
TCGCGATGGCCGGCGACGGCATCAACGACGCCGCCGCGCTGTCGGCCGCCGACGTCGGCATCGCCATCGGCACCGGGGCCGACGTCGCCATCGCCGCCTCCGACATCACCCTCGTCGGCGGCGACCTGCGCGGCATCGTCTCGGCCATCGCGCTCTCGCGGCGCACCGTCACCACGATGAAGCAGGGCCTGGCCTGGGCGTTCGGCTACAACCTGCTGCTGATCCCGGTCGCCGCCGGCGCGCTGTACGGATGGGACGGCCTGCTGCTGGACCCGGTGCTGGCCAGCGCGGCGATGGCGATGAGCTCGGTCAGCGTCCTGACCAACGCGCTGCGGCTGCGCCGGTTCCGCCGCCCGGCCACGGTCGCGGAGATCCTGCACCCGCCGGTGCGCGCCAGGGTCGGCCAGTACGCCTACCTCACCGGGGTCGCGGTCGTCGCCCTGGCCCTGGGCGCGGGCCTGACCGCGGTCAGCCGGATGGACGCCGCCGAGCGCGGCATGAACGGCACGCTGGCCTGGATGCAGGGCACCGGCATGCCGATGCGCCCGGCGATGAGCGAGATGATGACCGCCGAGGTGCCGCCCACCGAGGCCGCCGACGCGGGCGTCGAGGTGCGGCTGGAGCTGCCCGCGGACGTCCGCCCCGGGGAACCGGCCCGGCTGGTCGCCACCGTGGTCGACACCGCCACCGGCGGCCCGGTCGAGGACCTCACCCGCAGCCACGAGGCGTGGATGCACCTCATCGCCACCCGCGAGGACCTCGGCACGTTCGCGCACGTCCACCCGCAGCCCACCGGGGCGCCCGGACAGCTGGCCGTCGAGCTCACCTTCCCGACCGCCGGCCGGTACGTCGTCAACACCGAGTTCCGCCGGCAGGGCGAGATGGCCGACGTCCACCAGCGGCAGGTCGTGACCGTGGCCGGCACCGCGCCGGAGCCGGTGGTCCTGGCGGCCGGTCCGCGCAGCGTGGTCGTCGACGGCGTCCGCGTCGAGCTCGGGGGCGACGCCGAGGTGGGGAGCCGCAGCGACCTGCACGTCGAGTTCACCGACGCGGAGACCGGTCGGCCGGTCGACGACCTGCAGCCCTACCTCGCCGCCGCCGGCCACGTCGTGGTCATGCGGGCCGACGGGACGACGTTCGCCCACGAGCACGCCGAGGTGGAGGACGCGTCCGGTCGCCCGGTCTTCGCCCTGCCGGGCCAGAGCTTCGGCCCCGAGCTCGACGTCCACGCCGAGTTCCCGACCGCCGGGACCTACCGGCTGTGGGCCCAGTTCCGGCTCGCCGACGGCGACGTGCTCACCGTGCCGTTCACCGTCGAGGCGGCCTGACCGCGGGACCGGCGGCCCCCGCGTGCTGCGAACGGCACGCGGGGGCCGGCCACTGACCGTTGGTCGGCCCCCGGCAGGGCCCCGCCGCGAGCCTGCGAGCGGTGGGGGGCAGGGGGTCCTCCGTCAGCTCAGGCGCTCGAGCAC
>NZ_JALPKP010000057.1:0-33137 GCF_051383635.1 Geodermatophilus sp. CPCC 205506
CCTCCGACTTGGGCGCCGGCGGGCGGGTGGGCTGCCGGGCGGCGGCCGCCTCCCCGTTCCCGGCGCCAGGGGCCTCGGCCGGGCGGGACGCCGCCGGCTGCGGTGCGGTGGTGGCGGGCCGGACGGCGGGCTGCTGCCCGGTCAGCGGCCCGACGGCGGGCTGCTGCGCGGTCTGCGGCCCCACCGGCTGGGGTGCCTGCTGCTGCGGCGCCTTCTGCAGGGGCGTCTGCGGGCGGACGGCCGGCTGCTGGCCCGTCTGCGGCGGCACCGGCGGGCGCTGGCCCGTCCGGGCCTCGGGACGGTCGCCGAGGTCGGGGAGCTGCTCGAGCACCCGGCGGGCCTCGGCGAGCCGGCCGGTCAGCTCGTCCCGCACCGCGCGGATGGCGGCCGCGGCCGCCTCGGCCTCGCTCACCACCTGCGCGGCGTGCTTCTCGGCCGCGGCGATCCGCTGGCGGGCCGCCTCCGTCGAGGCGCGGTCCCGGTCCTGCTCCAGCTGCGCGGACTCCTGCCGGCGCGCCCGCTGGGCGATCTCGAAGTCCTCCTCGACCTTCGCCCGCCTGGCCTGCGACTCGGCGTCGAGCCGGGCCACCTTCTCCTGCGCCTTGCCGACCAGCTCGTCGGCGCGGATCTGGGCCTTGGTGGCGATCTGCTCGGCGTTGTGCCGGGCCTCGGAGATCATGCGCTCGACCTCGGCGCGGCCGGCCGCGTGCCGCTCGTGCATCGCCCGCTCCTCGGCGGCGGTCTGCTCGCGCAGCGCCAGCGCCTCGGCCTCGGCGGCCTGCCGGATGTCGGCGGCCTCCTCCTCGGCGAGCCGGAGCATGTGCGAGATGCGCTCGCTCATGTTCTCGAAGGTCGCCGGCCCGGCGTTCGCGGCCTTGCGACGCAGCGCGTCGATCTCCGCGTGCATCGCCGAGAGCTGACCGGCGAGGTCGGCCGAGCGCGCCACGGCCGCGTCGCGGTCGGCGAGGGCGACGCGCATGTCGGCCTCGAGCCGCTCGATCGTCTCGGCCACCTGGTGGCGGTCGTAGCCCCGGAGCGTGACGTCGAACGAGTGCTGGGCCTCGCGCATCGGCAGCAGGTCGCGGCGGGGATCGGTCATGCGGTCATCCTCGCAGAGTCGGCAGCGGGGGGTGGGCGTGTTGCCGGGGACTCCCCGCAGGGTGCCAGTCCGGCCGGTGGACACGCCACGTCCCCGCCAGGATGCGCCCTGGTGGCGCGGAGACCGCCGGGCCGGGCCTGCGAGGTCGGCCCGGCGGCGTGGTCACACGCCCCGGAAGCGGTTGATCGCGGAGAGGTGCTTCTCCCGCTTCTCGGTGTCCTTCACGCCGAGGCCCCCGGCGGGGGCGAGGGTCAGCACGCCGACCTTGCCCTGGTGGGCGTTGTTCTTCACGTCGCAGGCGGCCTGGCCGACCTCGGCCATCGGATAGACCTTGGACAGGGTCGGGTGGATCAGGCCGCGGTCGATGAGCCGGTTGGCCTCCCACGCCTCCTTGTAGTTGGCGAAGTGCGACCCGACGATCCGCTTGAGGTTCATCCACAGGTAGCGGTTGTCGTAGGTGTGCAGATAGCCGCTGGTGGAGGCGCAGGTGACGATGGTGCCGCCCTTCTTGGCCACGTAGACGCTGGCTCCGAAGGTCTCCCGGCCCGGGTGCTCGAAGACGATGTCGACGTCGTCGCCGCCGGTCAGCTCGCGGATCCGCTTGCCGAACCGCTGCCACTCCCGCGGGTCCTGGGTGGCCTCGTCCTTCCAGAACCGGTAGCCCTCCGCGGAGCGGTCGATGACCAGCTCGGCGCCCATCGAGTGCACGATCGCGGCCTTCTCCGGGCTGGAGACCACGCAGACCGGGATCGCGCCGCCGTTGAGCGCCATCTGGGTGGCGTAGGAGCCCAGCCCGCCCGAGGCGCCCCAGATCAGCACCACGTCGCCCTGCTTCATGTTCGCGCCGTTGGGGGAGACCAGCTGCCGGTAGGCGGTGGAGTTGACCAGACCGGGGGCGGCGGCCTCCTCCCAGGTCAGGTGCGCCGGCTTGGGCATCAGCTGGTTGGACTTGACCAGGGCCAGCTCGGCCAGGCCGCCGAAGTTGGTCTCGAAGCCCCAGATCCGCTGCTGCGGGTCCAGCATCGTGTCGTCGTGCCCGGCCGGGTCCTCCAGCTCGACCGACAGGCAGTGCGCGACCACCTCGTCGCCCGGCGACCACCGGTGCACCCCGGGCCCCACCCGCAGCACGACGCCGGCCAGGTCGGAGCCGACCACGTGGTAGGGCAGGTCGTGCCGGCGGGCCAGGTCGTGCAGCTTTCCGTAGCGCTCGAGGAACCCGAAGGTCGACACCGGCTCGAAGATCGACGTCCAGACGGTGTTGTAGTTCACCGACGACGCCATCACCGCCACGATCGCCTCACCCGGGCCCAGCTCCGGGGTGGCCACCTCCTCCACGTGCAGCGACTTGCGCGGGTCCTTCTCCTGGGTGGGCAGGCCCTCGAACATCGTCTGCTCGTCCTTACGCACCAGCACGGCGCGGTAGGACTCCGGCACCGGCAGCCCGGCCACGGCGTCCAGCTCGTCGGCGAGGATGGCGTCCCTGATCTCGAACACGTGCGTCTCCCGGGTCTTCGTCGGCTGCGGTCGGGGGCGGCGCGGGCGGGGGTGTGCCAGCAGTGCGGCGGCGCAGACGTTACCGGCCAGTAGTGAGGGTGGCAGCCCTGCGTCCGGAGACGCTCAGTGGACCTCGGGCGCCGGCTCGACGAGCTCGACGAGCACCCCGCCGGCGTCCTTGGGGTGGACGAAGTTGATCCGGCTGCCGGCCGTGCCGCGCCTCGGGGTGTCGTAGAGCAGGCGCAGGCCGCGCTCGCGCAGCGTCGTGCTCGCCGCGTCGACGTCGTCCACCCGGAAGGCCAGCTGCTGCAGGCCCGGGCCGGACCGGCCGATGAACTTGGCGATCGTGGAGTCGGGGGTCAGCGGGGCGAGCAGCTGGATCCGCGTGTCGCCGTCTCCGACGGACAGCATCGCCTCGTGCACGCCCTGCTCCTCGTTCACCTCCTCGTGCACCGAGGTGATCCCGAAGGCCAGCTCGTAGAAGGCGATCGCCTCGCGCAGGTCGGGCACGGCGATGCCGACGTGGTCGATGGTGGTGAACAGGTCGGTGGGGAGGCCCGCGTCCGGTGTCGTCACGCGAGCATCCTCCCGAAGAGACGTCTGAGACGACACCTCCGTGTGACGGGAGTCACGTCCCGCGTCGAGGCGGCCGCCGGGCCCTCCCGCCGTCCTATCCTGGGCCGAAGCCGATGCCGCGCCGTCCGCGCGGCCTGCTCTGGAGACACCGGCCGGTCGGCCGGTGGTGGAGGTCCCCATGTCCCGTTCCGTCATCGTGAGCGGCGCCCGCACGCCGATGGGCCGGCTGCTCGGTTCGCTCAAGGACTTCTCGGCCGCCGACCTCGGCGGCGTCGCGATCAAGGCCGCGCTGGAACGGGCCGGCATCGCCGGCGACCAGGTCGACTACGTGATCATGGGGCAGGTGCTGCAGGCCGGGGCCGGGCAGAACCCGGCCCGCCCCGCCGCGGTGGCCGCCGGCATCCCGATGTCGGTGCCGTCCCTGACGATCAACAAGGTCTGCCTGTCCGGCCTGGACGCGATCGCGCTGGCCGACCAGCTGATCCGCGCCGGGGAGTTCGAGATCGTCGTCGCCGGCGGCATGGAGTCCATGAGCTCCGCGCCGCACCTGCTGGCCAACTCGCGCACCGGCACCAAGTACGGCGACACGAAGCTGATCGACTCGATGGCCCACGACGGGCTGTCGGACACCTTCGACCAGGTGGCGATGGGTGTGCTCACCGAGCAGTCCAACGGCCGCTACGACCTGACCCGCGCCGAGCAGGACGCCTTCGCCGCCGCCTCCCACCAGCGCGCCGCGGCCGCCGCGAAGAACGGCCTGTTCGACGACGAGGTCACCCCGGTGCTCATCCCACAGCGGAAGGGCGACCCGATCGAGTTCCGCGAGGACGAGGGGGTGCGCGCCGACACCACCGCCGACAGCCTGTCGAAGCTCAAGCCCGCCTTCGCGAAGGACGGCACGATCACCGCCGGGTCGGCGTCGCAGATCTCCGACGGCGCCTGCGCGGTGGTGGTGATGTCCGCGGCCAAGGCCGCCGAGCTGGGGCTGACCCCGCTGGCCGAGATCGGCGCGCACGGCGTGGTCGCCGGCCCCGACGCCACGCTGCAGAGCCAACCGTCGCGGGCCATCGCCAAGGCGTGCGCCCGGGAGGGCATCGACCCGAAGGACCTGGACCTGGTCGAGCTGAACGAGGCCTTCGCCGCGGTCGGCATCGTCTCCACCCGCGAGCTGGGCATCGACCCGGACAAGGTCAACGTCAACGGCGGCGCGATCGCCCTGGGCCACCCGATCGGCATGAGCGGCGCGCGGATCGTGCTGCACCTGGCCCTGGAGCTCGGCCGCCGCGGCGGCGGCGTCGGCGCGGCCGCCCTGTGCGGCGGTGGCGGGCAGGGCGACGCGCTCGTCCTGCACGTGCCCGCCCGGGCGTGACCGGGTCGGGCCCCGACCCGACAGCGGCACCGGCCGCCCGCCGCGGACGGCGGGCGGTCGACGTCCCCGGCCTCGTCGCCCGCGCCCGGGACGGCGAGGCCCACGCGGTGGCGCGGCTGATCTCGCTGGTGGAGGACGCCAGCCCGGCGGTGCGCGAGGTCGCCGCCGCGCTGGCCCCGCACACCGGCTCGGCGGAGGTCGTCGGCATCACCGGTGCACCCGGCGTCGGGAAGTCGACGACGACGACCGCGCTGGTGCACGCGCTGCGGCGGGCCGGCAAGCGGGTCGGCGTGCTCGCCGTCGACCCGTCGTCCCCCTTCTCCGGCGGCGCGCTGCTCGGGGACCGGGTCCGGATGCAAGACCACGCCGGCGACCCCGGCGTGTACATCCGGTCGATGTCCTCCCGCGGGCACCTGGGCGGGCTGGCCTGGGCGACGCCGCAGGCGCTGCGCGTGCTCGACGGGGCCGGGTGCGACGTCGTGCTCGTCGAGACCGTCGGCGTCGGTCAGTCGGAGCTGGAGATCGCCTCGCTGGCCGACACCACGCTGGTGCTGCTGGCGCCGGGGATGGGCGACGGGATCCAGGCGGCCAAGGCCGGGATCCTCGAGGTGGCCGACGTCCTGGTGGTCAACAAGGCCGACCGGGACGGCGCCGACCGCACGGTGCGCGAGCTGCGCGCGGTGCTGTCCCTGGGCGAGCGAGCCGACGGCGCCTGGCGGCCGCCGGTCTGCCGGACGGTGGCCGTGCGCGAGGTCGACAACGGGATCGACGCGGTCGTGGACGCGATCGCCGGTCACCGCCGCTGGCTGGACTCCTCGGGTGAGGGGCACCGCCGGCGGGCCGGGCGCGCGGCCCGGGAGATCGAGGCGATCGCGCTGGCCGGGCTGCGGGAACGGATGGGCGTCGTCGGCGGCTCGGCGGCCCTGGGCGCGCTGGCCGAGCAGGTGCTCGCCGGGCGGACCGACCCCTTCCGCGCCGCCGACGTGCTCCTCGCGCAGTTGTGATCGCCTGAGGGCACGATGGCGGGGTGAACGGGAAGCCGGACGCCGTCGTCGTCGGAGCCGGGCCGAACGGCCTGGCCGCGGCCCTGCGGCTGGCCGCCGCCGGGCTCCGCGTGCAGGTCGTGGAGGCCGCGGAGCGCCCGGGCGGCGGGATGCGCACCGAGGAGCTGATGCGGCCGGGCTACTGGCACGACGTCTGCTCGATCGTGCAGCCCATGGCCGCCGCCGCACCGTTCTTCCGCGAGTTCGACCTGGCCGCGCGCGGGGTCCGGCTGGTCCACCCCGAGGTCAGCTACGCGCACCCGCTGGACGGCGGGGGAGCGGCGGTCGCCCACCGCTCGCTGGAGGAGACCGCGGCCGGTCTCGGGCCCGACGGGCCGGCCTACCGGCGGCTGTTCGAGCCCCTGGTCGCGCACGGCACCGACGTCGTCGACTTCTTCCTCACCAGCCAGCTGCGGCGGCTGCCCACCCGCAGCGTCGGGGCGATCACCAGGTTCGGCCTCAACGGGCTGCCCAACGTGCGGTGGCTGGCGCACCGGTACTTCGACACCGAGGAGGCCCGGGCGCTGCTGGGCGGGGCGGCCGCGCACGGCATGCTCGACCTCAGCCAGCCGCTGACCTCCGCGCTCGGGATGCTGCTGACCATGCTCGGGCACCACGTCGGCTGGCCGCTGGTCGAGGGCGGGTCGCAGAAGCTGGCCGACGCGATGGTCACCGCCCTGGAGCAGCAGGGCGGCGAGGTGGTCACCGGTCACCTCGTCACCGACCTGCGCGAGTTCGACGGGGTGCCGGCCGTACTGCTGGACACGACGCCGGAGGCCTTCGTGGGCATGGCCGGCGACCGCGTGCACGAGGGCTACCGCCGGTGGGTGCGGCGCTACAAGCACGGTGCCGGCGTCTTCAAGGTCGACTGGATCCTGTCCGAGCCGGTGCCCTGGACCAACCCCGACGTGCGCCGGGCCGGCACGATCCACATCGCCGGCACGCTCGACGAGACGATCGCCGGTGAGCGGGCGCCGAACCAGGGGCGGCTGACCGACCGCCCGTACGTCCTCGCCGTCCAGCCGACGGTGCCCGACCCCACTCGCGCCCCCGAGGGTGGGCACGTCTTCTGGGCCTACGTGCACGTGCCGCACGGTGCCGACGTCGACGTGACCGAGGCCATCGAGAACCAGGTGGAGCGCTTCGCACCCGGGTTCAAGGACACCGTGGTGGAGCGGGTCACCAAGGACGCCGTCGCGATGGAGAAGTGGAACCCGAGCTACCTCGGCGGCGACATCTCCAACGGGCAGGCGACGCTGCGCCAGATGCTGGCCCGGCCGGTGCCGCGCTGGAACACCTACAAGACGCCGGTGCCGGGGGTCTTCCTCGCCTCGTCGGCGACACCCCCGGGGCCCGCCGTCCACGGCGCCTGCGGGGACAACGCGGCGCGGGTGGCCCTCCGCGAGGTGTTCGGCGTGCGGCACGCGCCACCCCTGCGCCCCGCCCCGCCCGCCTGACCTCCGCTCGACTCGCGGTGGTGGCGCGTGAGTTCCACGTCAGGGGGGCTTCCCCAGCGCGGAGACCGCAGTCAGGCGGATGTCGGTGTGGTCAGGAGGACGTGCGCCCGCGCGACCACCTCGTCCGGCCGGTGGAGATCCGCGGCGGTCACGAAGACCACCCGCCGGCCGGCGGCGGTGAGTCGGTTCAGGCGGCGTCGGTCCTTGCCGACCTGCTGGGGATCGCCGTGCCAGGTGCCGTCGTACTCCACGGCGATACGCGACGGGACGGGGGAGCCGGGAACGGTGCAGCAGGAGCCGCAGCCGGGTCTCCTGAGGCGGCTCCGCGAGGCCGTCGGCGGGGACAGCGCCGTGCGGACGAGGCGGCAGTCCCGCCCGGTCGATCTGCGGCCGGCCTCGCGGGCGTCGGCGAGGGACACCCGCTCCAGCTGGAGGAACTGGTCCACCGCCACAACGGCCTCGTCCGGTGGCCGGAGGGCGGCGAGGTCGAGAACCGTCCGCAGGGGGCCGGTCACGGTGAGGCCCTTCCACGGGATGACGTCGTCGGCCGCCAGGTGCCGACGTCGCAGTCGCACGCCGGCCACGACCCCGTGGTGCGCCCCGGGAGGAACGGTGCAGTCGACGGCGTCGTCGGGCCCGGCCACGTCGGCACCCCACCAGCACGCCGCGCTCCGTCCGCTGGCCACGGCCCCCGGGAACAGGAGGCGGACGACGGCCACCGTCCGCACCCGGTGCGTGAGTTCCACGGTCGAACAGGCGTAGACGTCCGGGAACAGCCGCTGCCAGGCCGAACTGCGCACTTGGCCGGGGGTCAGCCACCCCGTGCGCAGCACGGCCGAGGCACGGAAGACCCGCCGAGCAGTTCGGGCGGTCGGGTCGGCGACGGAGGCACGAGGGCGACCGTGCCGGAGATCGTCCTGCCTCCGCTCCAGCTGTCCACAGGCGCGGTCGAGATCCGCACCAGGGCGGGGTCAAGGGAGCGGTCGGAGCCGTGAGGTGGATCTCGGAGCGGGTGGAGGGCGGGGCCGTAGCCTCGGAGGCATGGTCCGACCGCTGGGGTTGCCCTTCGATCCCATCGAGCGCGCCGGGGAGACGTGGGAGCAGCGCTTCGGCCCGGCGGCGACGATGCGCGCCGCGACGTCGGTCTTCCGGGTGCAGCAGATCCTGCTCGCCCGCTTCGACGAGGCGCTGCGGCCGCACGCGCTGACCTTCGCCCGCTACGAGGTGCTGGTGCTGCTCACCTTCAGCCGCACCGGCGAGCTGCCGCTCAAGGTGATCGGCAGCCGGCTGATGGTCCACCCCACGAGCGTGACCAACGCGATCGACCGGCTGGTCGCGGCCGGCTACGTCGACCGCCGGCCCAACCCCGCCGACGGCCGCGGCGTGCTGGCCGGGATCACCGAGGTCGGCCGGGCGGTCGTCACCGAGGCGACGGCGGCCCTCACCGACCTGCACTTCGGGCTGGGCGACGTCCCGGAGGCCGAACTGGAGACGCTGTTCGAGATCCTCAAGCGGGTCCGGCTGGGCGCGGGCGACGTCGCCGAGGTCGAGCCCGCGCTGCCCTGAGCACCCTGCGACGTCGCCTCCGCGACGGTGGGATGATCGAGGTCATGCAGCCCTCCCGTCCCGGACGCCCCGACCCGCGCGCACAGGCCCAGCAGGCGCAGCTGGCCGCATCCCTCGCCGGCGCGGTCGATCTCGCCGCCGTCAAGGCCCGATCCGAGGCCGCGGCACGGGCCCAGGCCGCTCCCGCTCCCGCGGCCGCGGCCCCGGCCGGTGCTCCCGACGGCGCGGTCCCGGGCGTGGTCGTGGACGTCACCGAGGAGACCTTCCAGACCGAGGTGCTCGACCGCTCCTTCCAGGTGCCGGTGGTCCTGGACCTGTGGGCCGAGTGGTGCGGGCCGTGCAAGCAGCTGTCCCCGGTGCTCGAGCGGCTGGCCGCGGAGGGCGGCGGCTCCTGGGTGCTGGCCAAGGTCGACGTCGACGCCAACCCGGCGCTCGCCCAGGGGCTGCGCGTGCAGGGCATCCCGGCGGTCAAGGCGGTCTGGCAGGGCCAGCTGGTCGCCGAGTTCACCGGGGCCATCCCCGAGGACCAGGCCCGGCAGTTCGTCGGCGAGCTGGTCCGGGCCACCACCGGCGGTGCCGTCCCGGGCGCCGCGGAGGGCGAGGAGGACGAGGTCGACGACCCGCGGCTGGACGCCGCCGAGGCCGCGCTCGAGCGCGGTGACCTCGCCGCCGCCGAGGCCGCCTACCAGGCGATCGTCGACGCCGAGCCCGACCACCCGGTGGCCGGTCTCGCCCTGCGGCAGGTGCAGCTGTTCCGCCGGGCCGACGAGGCCGGCCCCGACGCGCTGGCGCGTGCCGACGCCGCCCCCGACGACATCCCCGCGCAGACCCGCGCCGCCGACTTCCTGCTGGGCACCGGGGACGTGGAAGGGGCCTTCGCCCGCCTGCTCGACGTCGTCCGGCGCACCGCGGGCGAGGACCGCGACCTGGCGCGCCGGCACCTCGTGGAGCTCTTCGGCGTCGTCGGCGACCAGGACCCGCGGGTCGGCAAGGCCCGGCGCGACCTCACCATCGCGCTGTACTGACCGGACCTCGCCCGGGGAGCCCTCAGACGCCGACGTCGCAGGCGGCGGCCCCCTGCAGGAACCCGTTGCGGAACAGGTCGACCAGCTGGAAGCCCGACAGCTGCACCTCGCCGAGGACCCGCGGGTCGTTGCCGTACTCCAGCAGGAACCGCACGCTCTCGTCGAGGTCGCCGGGGGAGATCTGCACGGTGCGCAGCGCGCGGTTGTAGACCTGCGCGCCGTACCAGCCGGTGAGGCAGACCGCCGAGCGCACCGCCGCGTCGTCGTCGGTGGACAGGCCCAGCTGGTCGCGCGCGGCCAGCGCGTAGGGGATCGAGACGGCGGTGGGGAAGGCGAAGTCGCCCAGCTCCTCGTGCGCCGGGCGGGTGAGGTCCTGCTCGTCGAACGCGACCACGCCGCTGTCCCCGCCGCCGTCGCCGGGCGGGCAGTAGACGAGGTCGGCGTCCTCCGCGGCCGCGCAGGCGGGGGCGTCCCCGGCGAATGCGGTCAGCTCGGGGGCGGTGAACTCGCCGTCGAGCACGTCGGTGAACGCCCGGTCCCAGAACTCCGGCAGTGACTCCTCCACCAGCCGCTCGACCAGCCCGTACGCGGAGTTGCCGCCGCTGAGGAAGTCGTCGTCGGAGGTGAACTCGCCCTGGGTGAAGACGCGGTCGGGCCCGAACCGGTCGCGGCAGGCCGTCGGGCCGTCGTCGAAGCCCTCCTGGAAGGCCGACACCCGGTCGAAGTAGGAGCCGTGCGCCTGGTCCTCGGCCCGGCTGGTGCCGACGGGGTCGCGCAGCAGCAGGTAGCCCCGCAGCAGCTGGTCGAGCTCCGGTCCGCGGATCGTCGTGTGCGCGGCCTCGCCGGCCTCGACCCACGCCGTCCACGCCCCGGCCAGGCAGTCGGCCTGCGTCTCGGTCGCGATGGACGTCCGGGGTGCGCCCACCCGCGCCTGGACGGCGTGCCCGAACTCGTGCGCCATCACCAGGGCGGGGATGAAGCGGCCGTAGCCACCGGCCAGCTCCTCGAGGTAGGAGCGGTCGTAGCTGATCGAGTCGGAGTTCGGCGTCTGCGGGGCCGAGCAGTAGAACGCGTTGTTCTCGACCTCGCGGGGGTCGGCGCCGCAGCCGACGCCCTGCGGGTAGACGGCGGGGTCGACGTCGGCCGGGTCGACGCTGAAGTAGCCGCCCCGGGGCGGGTCGAACCGGGAGCCGTGCACCTCGGGGAACTGCTCGGCCCAGTAGTCCTCGAGATCGGCGAGGGCGTTGCGCGCCAGGACGTCGATCGGCCCGTCCACCGCGCCGACGATGGCCACCCGGCCCGGGGTGGCGTCGTCCGGCGGCGGGTCCGCGGCCCGCGGCCGGCCCAGGACGACGACGGAGCAGCCGGACACCACGACCAGCGCGACCGCGGCGAGCAGGGCCCCGGCGACCCGGAGCAGACGACGACCAGGCATGGCCCGGGGATCGTCCCACCGCCGCGGCGCCCTCGCTGGGGGAGCGGGCGCTACGCGGTCAGAACCCCAGGTCGCAGGCGGTGCCGCCCTGGAGGAAGCCGCTCCGGAAGGCGCCCACCAGCTCGAAGCCGCTGGCCTCGACGTTGGGCAGCACGCTGTCGGTCCGCCCGTAGGCGAGCAGGAACAGGATCGCCTCGTCGACGTCTCCAGGGGAGAGCTCCGTCGTGTCACTGAAGTCGCCGCTGAAGAAGCGGGCGGTGTACCAGCCGGTCAGGCAGACCGTGGAGACGGTGGCGGCGCTGTCGTCGATGGAGAGCCCCAGCTGGGAGCGCGCCGCCTGGGCGTAGGGGAGGGACACGGCGGTGGCGACGGCGAAGTCGCCCAGCTCCTCGTAGGCCGGCACCAGCAGGTCGGTCTCGTCGGCGTAGACGGTGGAGTCCGACTCGCAGAAGCCCAGGTCGCGGTCCTCGCTGCCCAGGTCGCCGCAGTCCGGCGCCGTGCCGTCGAAGCCCTCGATGGCCGGCGCCTCGAAGGCCTCGCCCGCCACCTGCGGGAACCAGGAGTCGTAGAACAGCGGCAGCGAGGAGCCGACGATCTCCCCGATCTCCTCGTAGTCCGCGTTGCCCTCGTTGGCCGCCTCCCGGCCGGGCTCGAACGCCGCCGCGGTGAAGATCCGGTCGGGGCCGAACTCGTCGCGGCAGGTGCCGACGCCACCGGTGTAGCCGGCGAAGAAGCCCGAGACCCGGTCGAAGCCGGAGCCGTGCGCGCCCTCGACGGTCTCGTCGGTGAGGCCGACCGGGTCGCGCAGCTCGATGAACCCGACGAGCACGGCGTCGAGGTCGCTCTCCCGGAGTGCGACGTGCTCGGCGTTGCCGTCGACGACCCAGCGGGTGAACGCGCCGGCGAAGCAGTCGGCCTGGGTCTCGTCGCGGATGGTCACCTCGCTGAACCCGAACCGGCCCTGCATGGCGTGGCCGAACTCGTGGGCCATGACCGCCGGGCCGAGGAACGGGCCGTGCTGCTCGCCGAGGTCCTCCAGCAGCGAGCTGTCGTAGACGATGACGTCGCAGAACTCCTGGTAGAACGCGTTGCTCTCGACCTCGATCGGGTCGATCGGCAGGCCGGGGCAGCCGACGCCGGTCGGCGGGTACAGGCTCTCGTCGACGTTGTCGGCGTCGACCGAGAAGTAGCCGCCCTGCAGCGGGGTGAGGTCCCCGCCGTAGAACTCCGGGTAGGCCTGACCCCAGAAGGTGTTGAGGTCGGCCAGCGCGTTGCGGGCCCGGCGGTCCACGTCGCTGTCGGTGGCCCCCGTGATCGGGAACTCCTCGGCGGACACGTCGGTCACGGGGTCGGCCGCCGACGCGATGCCGGAGACCAGGGTGGAGCAACCGGTGAGCAGCAGCAGACTGCCCACCGCGGCCGCGGTCGTCGCGTGGCGCAGGACGTGCCTCATCGAGCCGGGTTCCCTCGCGTCGGGGTGGTGCCGCCGCGACGGGGCGGCAGGCGGAGCCGGCACATGATGACCGGTCAGCGGCGTCCGGAGGGGGTTGCGCCGCGCGGCCGGGCGTCGGCGCCGCCCGGCCGCGCGTGGTGCTCAGCCCTCGTGCAGGAACCAGACGGTGCCCAGCGGCGGGGCGGCGATCGTCGCCGAGTACGGCTGGCCGTGCCACGGCTGCTCGACCGCCTCGACGCCGCCCATGTTGCCCACGCCGGAGCCGCCGTAGCCCTCGGCGTCGGTGTTGAGCACCTCCCGCCAGAAGCCCGGCCGGGGGAGGCCCACCCGATAGCCCTCGTGCGGGTGGCCGGCGAAGTTGGCCACGCACGCCAGCGCCTGCCCGGTGGCGCCGGCGCGGTCGGCCCCGAAGCGGAGGAAGGACAGCACGTTGCCCGAGGCGTCGTTGGCGTCGATCCACTGGAAGCCGGCGGGGTCGACGTCCTGCGACCACAGCGCCGACAGCTCCTTGTACCGGCCGTTGAGGTCGGTCACGAGCTGCAGCACGCCGCGGTGCGCGGGGTCGTCGAGGTGCCACCAGTCCAGCGACCGGCTCTCGGCCCACTCGGAGTCCTGGGCGAACTCCGAGCCCATGAAGAGCAGCTGCTTGCCCGGGTGCGCCCACATGTAGGCCAGGTAGCTGCGCAGGTTGGCCAGCTGCTGCCACCGGTCACCCGGCATCTTCCGCAGCAGCGAGCCCTTGCCGTAGACGACCTCGTCGTGGCTGATCGGCAGCACGTAGTTCTCGGAGTAGGCGTACATCATCGAGAACGTGAGCTGCCCGTGGTGGTAGCTGCGGTACACCGGCTCCTTCGACATGTACGTCAGGGAGTCGTGCATCCACCCCATGTTCCACTTGAAGCCGAAGCCCAGGCCGCCGAGGTGGGTGGGCCGGGTGACGCCCGGCCAGGCGGTCGACTCCTCGGCGATCGTCACCACGCCGGGGACCTCGCGGTAGACGGTCGCGTTCATCTCCTGCAGGAACGCCACCGCCTCGAGGTTCTCGCGGCCGCCGTGCACGTTGGGCGCCCAGTCCTCGCGGGAGTAGTCGAGGTAGAGCATCGAGGCCACCGCGTCGACGCGGACGCCGTCGATGTGGAACTCCTTGCACCAGTAGAGCGCGTTGGCGACGAGGAAGTTGCGGACCTCGGAGCGGCCGAAGTCGAAGACGTAGGTGCCCCAGTCCAGCTGCTCGCCGCGGCGCGGGTCGCCGTGCTCGTACAGCGGCGTGCCGTCGAAGCGGGCGAGCGCCCAGTCGTCCTTGGGGAAGTGCGCCGGGACCCAGTCGACGATGACCCCGATGCCGGCCTGGTGCGCCCGGTCGACCAGGTAGCGGAAGTCGTCAGGGGAGCCGTGCCGGGCGGTGGGCGCGTAGTAGCTGGTGACCTGGTAGCCCCAGGAACCGCCGAAGGGGTGCTCGGCGACCGGCATGAACTCGATGTGGGTGAAGCCCGCATCCACCACGTAGTCGACCAGCTCGTCGGCGAGCTCGCGGTAGGACAGCCCCTGCCGCCACGAGCCGATGTGCACCTCGTAGACGCTCATCGGCCGCTGGTGCCAGTCGGCGCGGGCCCGGTCGGTCAGCCACTCGTCGTCGTTCCACTCGTACTGCGACTCGGTGACCACCGAGGCGTTGAGCGGGGGTACCTCGGTGGCGAACGCCATCGGGTCGGACTTCTGCCGCCACGCGCCGTCGCGGCCGAGCACGTGGAAGCGGTACTTGGTGCCGAGCTGGACGCCGGGGATGAAGATCTCCCACACGCCGGAGGAACCGAGCGACCGCATCGGGTAGGCGCGCGCCTCCCAGTAGTCGAAGTCGCCGGTCACCTTGACGCCCTGGGCGTTCGGCGCCCAGACGGCGAAGGAGACGCCCTCGACCCGGCCGCGCGGGGTGTCGTAGCGCCGGACGTGGGCGCCGAGGACGTCCCACAGGCGCTCGTGCCGGCCCTCGCGGATGAGGTGCTGGTCGATCTCGCCGACGGTGGGCAGCCAGCGGTAGGGGTCGTCGACGACGAAGGTGTCGATGCCGTCGGCGCCGTCGGCGTAGCCCACCTCCAGCCGGTAGTCGCCGGGCTGCTTCGGCAGCTGGGCCGCCCAGATCCCGCCGTCGTGCAGCTGGTGGGCGTCGTAGCGGGCGCCGTCCTCGTCGACCACGGTGACCGCGACGGCGTTGGGCCGCAGGCAGCGGACCGCCCAGCCGTCGCCGGCCGGGTGCGCGCCGAGCACGCTGTGCGGGGAGTAGGACCAGCCCTCGACGATGGCGCGCACGTCGTCGTCGCCGGCCTCGCGGGTCGATCCGTGCCGGCCGACCCCGGTGGAACCCCCGGCGGCGACCGCACCGGCCAGCGCAGGGTCGTCGGTGGCCGGCGTCCCGCCGGACACGGCTGACGCCGGTGCCGCGCCGTTCCCGGACGTGCCGCCGGCGACGAGGCCGGCGACGACGCTGCCGGCCGCGCCCGTCCCGTGCCGGATGGCGGTGTCGTGGTCGTCGGGGGCCTGCGGGGTGCTCGGCTCGGACGGCTCCGGGCTCGGTGGCTCCGGCTGCCGCGCGGGCGCGCCGCTGGGGCTGCCCGGCTTGGCGATCGGCGCGGGCGCGACCACCGGCGCCGCGGTGCCGCCCTGCTCGAGGACGACGTCCTCCTGCGCCGCCTTCGTGCGCGGCGCCCGCTTGGCCGCGGTCTTCTTGGCAGCCGGAACCTGCGCCGCCACCTCGCCCTCCACGGGGGCCGCCGCGGCCTTGGTGGCCGCGGTCTTCCGCGGGGCCGTCGTCTTCTTGGCCGCGGGGGCCTTCTTCGCCGCGGGTGCCTTCTTGGCCGCCGCCCGCTTGCGCGCCGGCGCGGCGTTGACCACCGGCTCGCCCTCGGCCGCCTGGGCCTGCGCGGTCTTCTCCTCGACGATGGCCTCCAGCTCGTCCCTGGTGGCCGGTGCGCGCTCGCCGGCGTCGATGGTCGGCTCGGCCGTGCCGGTCGCCCTGTCCTCGGTCGTCCCGTCGGGGGTCGTCATCGCGTCGCCGTCCTCTTCCGTGCTGTGGTCGGTGGTCTGGCTGCCGGTGATCGGCCGCACGTCAGTCCGCGGCGGTGAGCCGGGACAGCGACTGCAGCGGGATCATCAGCCAGTTCGGGCGGTTGCGCGCCTCGTAGACGCACTCGTAGACGGCCTTGTCCGCCTCGAGGGCCCGGAGCAGCGGCGAGTCGCCGCACGGGTCCGCGCCGCTCGCGGCCGAGTACCCGGCGCAGAACGCGTTGCGGTTGCGCTCTGCCCACTCCTGCGCGCGGTATGCGCGCTGCGGGTCCTCCGGCTGCTCGACGAGCATGTGACGTGCGGCGTAGTCGAAGCTGCGCAGCATGCCGGCCACGTCGCGCAGTGGGCTGTCCAGCTCGCGGCGGGCGGCCAGCGGGCGGGCCGGCTCACCCTCGAAGTCGAGCACGATCCAGCCGGTGGCGGTCCGCAGCACCTGCCCGAGGTGCAGGTCGCCGTGCACCCGCTGCCGGACGACGCTCTCCCCGCTGCCGGCGACGGCGGCGTAGACCGCGCGCAGGCCGTCGGCGTGCTCGGCCAGCTGCGGGACGACGGCGATCGCCGCCTCCAGCCGGCCGGTCATCTGCTCGGCGACGGTGGCGAACCAGGCCGGGTCGGCGGGCGCGGTGGGCAGCACCTTGGCCATGTCGGCGTGCACCGAGGCGGTGGCCGCGCCCAGCCGCTCGCTCTCGGCCGCGAAGTCGCCACCCACCTCGTCGGCGTGCAGGTCGCCCTCGGCGTACAGATCGCGGACGCTGGCGGTGGCCAGCCGCCATCCGTCGCTGGCGTTCGGCACGAAGGTCTGCAGCATCGCCACCGTCGCCGGCTCGGTCGCCGGGTCGGGGTCGTCGATCTCGATGTACCCGAGCAGCGGCGCGATGTGCGGGTTCTCCGTCTTGCGCAGCGCGTCGTGGACCTCGACGTCGGGGTTGAGCCCGGGCTCGAGCCGGCGGAACAGCTTGAAGATCGCCTCCTTGCCGTACACCAGCGAGGTGTTGCTCTGCTCGGTGGAGAGGATGTCGCCCGGCACGCCCTCGGGGATCGCGGCCACGCCCGCCGGGTGGAAGTGCACCGGGCCGATCGTCGAGGCGTTGACCAGGTGGATCAGCCACGGCGGGGTCGCCGCGCGGTCGCGCATGGCGTCGTAGGCGTAGTTCTCCCGGTCCTTGCCCGACACCGCCCCGATGAACGCCGAGCTCAGCTCGTCGGCCGGGTGGTCCCGCCACGACAGCGGCACGAGGTAGGTCTCGCCCGCGCCGTCGGCGTAGGAGACGCGCACGCGGTGCACCGAGAGCACCGGGTCGGCCTGGTCGAGCAGAAACCCCTCCTCGCTGACCCCGGCCCACTCCCGCCCCTTGCCGCCGAACCAGCGCTGGTGCGGCATCCAGTCGCGCAGCAGGTCGGTCAGGGCGCTCATCGGTCTCCTCCGGAGCTGGGCGGGACGTCGTCGCCGGTCCGGGTGTCGCTGCCGCCGGGGATCTCCTCGGTGGCGGTGACCACCCCCGCGGCCACCAGGGACTCCGCGACCGTGCTCGCGGCGGTGCTCTCCCACTCCTCCGGCTCCTCGGCCACCGGCGCGACCGGCTTGCTCAGCTCGAACCAGTAGAAGCCGTGGCCGGCGAGCGTGAGCATGTAGGGGAGGACGCCGATCTGCGGGAACTCCACCCGGCCGGTGAGCTCGACGGGGGTGTAGCCCTCGAACCGGCGCAGGTCCAGCTCCACCGGCTGCGGGAAGCGGGACAGGTTGTTGACGCACAGCACGACGTCGTCACCGAACTCGCGGACGAACGACAGCACCGTCGGGTTGCGCGAGCCGACCTCGTCGTAGTTGCCGAGGCCGAAGGTGGGGTGCTCCTTGCGCACCCGGATCATCTGCCGGATCCAGTGCAGCATCGAGTTGGTGTTGCGCAGCTGGGACTCGACGTTGGTGACCTGGTAGCCGTAGACGGGGTCCTGGTTGAGCGGCAGGTACATCCGCTGCGGGTCGGCCGTGGAGAAGCCGCCGTTGCGGTCCGGCGTCCACTGCATCGGGGTGCGGACGCCGTCCCGGTCACCGAGCCAGATGTTGTCGCCCATGGCGATCTCGTCGCCGTAGTAGAGGACCGGCGAGCCCGGCAGGGACAGCAGCAGCGCGGTGAACAGTTCGAGGGTGTCCATGTCGTTGTCCAGCAGGGGCGCCAGCCGCCGGCGGATGCCGATGTTGGCCTTCATGCGGGGGTCCTTGGCGTACTCACCCCACATGTAGTCGCGTTCCTCGTCGGTGACCATCTCGAGGGTCAGCTCGTCGTGGTTGCGCAGGAAGATGCCCCACTGGCAGTTGGCCGGGATGTCCGGCGTCTGCGCCATGATCTCCGAGATCGGGAAGCGCTGCTCCCGGCGCACGCCCATGAACAGGCGCGGCATGACGGGGAAGTGGAAGGCCATCTGGCACTCGTCGCCGTTCTCGCCGAAGTACTCGACGACGTCGGCCGGCCACTGGTTGGCCTCGCAGAGCAGCACCCGGTCGGGGTAGTCCGCGTCGACCACCTTGCGCACGTGCTTGAGGAACTCGTGGGTCCTCGGCAGGTTCTCGCAGTTGGTGCCCTCCTCCTCGAACAGGTAGGGGACGGCGTCGAGCCGGAACCCGTCGATGCCCAGGTCCAGCCAGAACCGCAGGGCGTCGATGATCGCCTCCTGCACCACCGGGTTCTCGAAGTTGAGGTCGGGCTGGTGGGAGAAGAACCGGTGCCAGAAGTACTGCTTGCGCACCGGGTCGAAGGTCCAGTTCGAGCTCTCGGTGTCGACGAAGATGATCCGCGCGTCGGCGTAGCGGCTGTCGTCGTCGGACCACACGTAGAAGTCGCCGTAGGGCCCGTCGGGGTCGCTGCGGCTGGCCTGGAACCAGGGGTGCTGGTCCGAGGTGTGGTTCATGACGAAGTCGATGATCACGCGGATGCCCCGCGCGTGGGCGGCGGCGAGGAACTCCTTGAAGTCCTCGATGTCGCCGAACTCGGGCAGCACCGCGGTGTAGTCGCTGACGTCGTAGCCGCCGTCGCGCAGCGGCGAGGCGAAGAACGGCGGCAACCACAGGCAGTCGACGCCGAGCCACTGCAGGTAGTCCAGCTTGTCGAGCATGCCCCGCAGGTCGCCGACGCCGTCGGCGTTGCTGTCGGCGAAGCCCCGGACGAGCACCTCGTAGAAGACGGCGCGCTTGTACCACTCGGGGTCGGTGCCGGGCGCCGGCAGCCCCGAGGCCGACGCCTCGGGGCGGTTGTCGGGGAGGTCGGGGACGGAAACGGTCATCGGCGGGGACAGACCTCGGTTCTGCGCGGGGAGCGGGTGGGGGATCAGGCCACCGGCGGCGGCACCTGCACCGGCCGGGAGTGGGTGATCGCGAAGACGTGCGCCGGCTCGCGGTAGGGGTCGAGCTCCACGTAGTTGAACTGCCCCCAGTCGTAGCTGGCACCGGTGATCTCGTCGGTGACGGTGAACCGCTCGTACCAGTCGAGCCCGAGCGCCGGCAGGTCCAGCGACGTCGTCCCGATCTGGGTGTTGTGGCCGTCCAGCGCGACGACGACGAGGACGGCGTCCTGCGACCCCGGGTCGGTCTTCGAGAAGCAGATCAGGTTCGGGTTGTCGACCGAGTGGAACCGCAGGGTCCGGAGCTGCTGCAGGGCCGGGTGGGCGCGACGGATCTCGTTGAGCCGGCGCAGGTAGGGCGCGAGGCTCCGCCCGGAGGCCTCCGCCGCCGCGAAGTCCCGCGGCCGCAGCTGGTACTTCTCGCTGTCGTGGTACTCCTCGCTGCCCGGGCGGACGGCCACGTGCTCGAAGAGCTCGTAGCCGGAGTAGACCCCCCAGGTCGGGCTCATCATGGCCGCGAGGGCGGCGCGGATCTTGAACATCGGCGGCCCGCCGAACTGCAGCGAGGCGTGCAGGATGTCCGGGGTGTTCACGAAGAAGTTCGGCCGCATGTAGTGGCTGTTGGCGGCCAGCTCCCGGCCGTAGTCCTCGAGCTCCTCGCGCCCGGTCCGCCAGGTGAAGTACGTGTAGGACTGCGTGTACCCGAGCCGCGCGAGCTGGTGCATCATCGCCGGCCGGGTGAAGGCCTCGGCGAGGAACAGCACGTCGGGATCGGTCTCCTTGACCGTCCAGATCAGCCAGTGCCAGAAGTTCAGCGGCTTGGTGTGCGGGTTGTCGACGCGGAAGACCCGCACCCCGGCGTCCATCCACACCCGGAGCACCCGCAGGCACTCGGCGTAGAGGCCCTCGGGGTCGTTGTCGAAGTTGATCGGGTAGATGTCCTGGTACTTCTTCGGCGGGTTCTCGGCGTAGGCGATCGTGCCGTCGGGCTTGGTGGTGAACCACTCCGGGTGGGACTTCACCCACGGGTGGTCGGGCGCGGCCTGCAGCGCGAAGTCCAGCGCCACCTCCATCCCGAGCTCCCGGGTGCGGGCGACGAAGGCGGTGAAGTCCTCCATGGTGCCCAGCTCGGGGTGGACGGCGTCGTGCCCGCCCTCGGCCGAGCCGATGGCCCACGGTGACCCCGGGTCGTCCGGGTCGATCTCGTAGGGGTTGCCGCCGGGGAACTGCGGCGTGTTCGGGCCCTTGCGGTTGACCGTGCCGATCGGGTGGATCGGGGGCAGGTAGACGACGTCGAAGCCCATCTCGGCGACCGCCGGCAGCCGGTCGGCCGCCGTGGCGAACGTGCCGTGGGTGGCCTTCCCGCCGACGACGGCGCCCGTGGAGCGGGGGAAGAACTCGTACCAGGAGCCGAACAGCGCCCGCTGACGGTCGACCCACACCTCGTACCGCGGCCCCGCGGTGACCAGCTCCCGCACCGGGTGCTCGTGCAGGTAGGCCTGCAGCGCCTCGGCCAGGGCCGGGGCGACCCGGGCCGTCAGCTCGCGCGAGGTGTCGCGCAGGGCGGCCGCCGCGTCGCCGGCCCGGGCCTTCCACTCCGCCTCGGCCACGGCGGCCACCCGGTCGAGCAGCCGGGCGCCCTCCTCCAGGTCGTTGGCGAGGTCCTCGGCACCCTGCCCGGCCTCCATCTTGACCTCGACCGCGTGGTGCCAGGTGGCGAGCGGGTCGCTCCACGCCTCGACCTGGAAGGACCACCGCCCCTCGCGGTCGGGCACCACGGTGGTGATCCAGCGGTCGGGCTGGTCGCCGAAGGGGGCCATCCGGCGCAGCGGCTGCGTCTCGGCGTCCTCCCCGGGCGGGGTCCAGACCACGTTGGCGGCCACGGCGTCGTGGCCCTCGCGGAAGACGGTGGCGGTGATCGGCACGTGCTCGCCCACCACGGCGCGGGCCGAGAAGGACCCGCAGGACACGACGGGGGCGACATCGGTGATGCCGAGGCGGAGGTCTGCGCGGCCAGTCATCCGGGCCACGCTATCGAGGTCGCGACGGGGGAGCACGTCGGCTGCGAGATACCCGCTGCCTCGCGCAGGCACCGGCGGAACGGGGGGATGACTGGGACGCCTGGAGGCCATGAGGCATCCTGCCGCGCCCCTGTCGGCGCCGCCCTGGCGGCGCGGGCAGACCTCGTTAGTCTCGGGCGGTGCGCGCTCTCCGCAGGTTCACCGTCCGGGCCTCGCTCCCCGAGGAGCTGATGCCGCTGTCCCAGCTGGTGACGAACCTCCGCTGGTCGTGGCACCCAGAGACCCGGGATCTGTTCGAGGCCCTCGACCCGAACCTGTGGCAGACCTGCAAGGGCGACCCGGTGAAGGTCCTCGGCGAGGTGTCGGCCGAACGGCTGTCCACCCTGGCCAGGGACCGCCGCTTCCTGCGCCGGCTGCAGGACGTCGTCGACGACCTGCAGGACTACCTGTCGGCGCCGCACTGGTACCAGTCGCTGGGGGCCGGGGCGCCCGCGTCGATCGCCTACTTCTCCGCCGAGTTCGGCATCACCGAGGTGCTGCCGCAGTACTCGGGCGGCCTCGGCATCCTCGCCGGCGACCACCTCAAGGCGGCCTCCGACCTCGGGGTGCCGCTCATCGGCGTGGGGCTGCTCTACCGCGGGGGCTACTTCGAGCAGGGCCTGTCGGCCGACGGCTGGCAGCTCGAGCACTACCCGTCGCTGGACCCGCACGGCCTGCCGGTCAAGCTGCTGCGCCAGTCCGACGGGTCCGCCGTCGTCATCACGGTGCCGCTGCCGGAGGGCCGGACCCTGCACGCGCACGTGTGGCGTGCCCAGGTGGGCCGCGTCTCGCTGCTGCTGCTCGACAGCGACATCGAGGAGAACGCGCCGGCCGAGCGCGGGGTCACCGACCGGCTCTACGGCGGCGACGAGGACCACCGGCTGCGCCAGGAGATGCTGCTCGGCATCGGCGGCGTGCGGGCGCTGCGGGCCTACTGCGGCCGGACCGGCACCCCGGCGCCGGAGGTCTTCCACGCCAACGAGGGCCACGCCGGCTTCCTCGGGATCGAGCGCATCCGGGAGCTCACCGAGTCCCACGGGCTGTCCTTCCCCGAGGCCCTGCAGGCGGTGCGCGCGGGCACGGTGTTCACCACCCACACCCCGGTGCCGGCCGGCATCGACCGGTTCCCCCGGGCGCTCATCGAGCGGTACTTCGCCGGCTTCGGCGTCCCGCTGGACCAGCTGATCCCGCTCGGCGCCGAGGACGACCCGACGAAGTTCAACATGGCGCACATGGGCCTGCGCCTGGGCCAGCGGGCCAACGGCGTCAGCCGGCTGCACGGGCACGTCAGCCGGCACATGTTCCGCTACCTGTGGCCCGGCTTCGACGAGGGCGACGTCCCGATCAGCTCCATCACCAACGGCGTGCACGCCCCCACCTGGACCGCCCGCGAGCTCGTCGAGCTCGGCACGCAGGCCAGCAGCCAGGGTGACCCGGTGGAGGTCGAGGGCGACGTGCACTTCGACGGCGTCGACCGGATCCCGGCCGGCGACCTGTGGAGCACCCGCCGGCTGCTGCGCGGGCGCCTGGTCGACGAGGTGCGCCGCCGGCTGCGGGACACCGCGCTGTCCCGGGGCGCCGCGGAGTCCGAGGTCGGGTGGACCGACACCGCCTTCGACCCCGACGTCCTCACCATCGGCTTCGCCCGCCGGGTGCCCTCGTACAAGCGGCTGACCCTCATGCTGCGCGACCCCGAGCGGCTCAAGGCGCTGCTGCTGGACCGCGACCGGCCGGTCCAGCTGGTCATCGCCGGCAAGAGCCACCCGGCCGACGACGGCGGCAAGCAGCTCATCCAGCAGATGGTGAAGTTCGCCGACGACCCCGAGGTCCGGCACCGCATCGCGTTCCTGCCCGGCTACGACATCGGCATGGCGCGCTACCTCTACTGGGGCTGCGACGTCTGGCTGAACAACCCGTTGCGGCCGCTGGAGGCCTGCGGCACCTCGGGCATGAAGGCGGCGCTCAACGGTGGCCTCAACCTCTCCATCCGCGACGGCTGGTGGGACGAGTGGTTCGACGGACAGAACGGCTGGGCCATCCCCACCGCCGACGGGGTGGCCGACGCCGACCGCCGCGACGAGATCGAGGCGCGGGCCATCTACGACCTGCTGAGCACCTCGGTGCTCCCGCGGTTCTACGAGACCGACCGCGACGGCATCCCGACCCGGTGGGTCGAGATGGTGCGGCACACGCTGCGGGAGACCGGCCCCAAGGTGCTGGCCACCCGGATGGTGCGCGACTACGTGCAGCAGCTGTACGTGCCCGCGGCCGGGTCGGCCCGCGCGATGGCCGAGGGCGGCTACACCGCCGCGCGCGGTGAGGCGACCTGGCGGTCGCACCTGCTCGACCACTGGAGCGGGGTCCGGGTCGCCCACGTCGAGGCCACAGGGGCCAGTGACACCCCGGAGATCGGCTCGAGCCTGGCGCTGCGCGCGGAGGTGGAGCTGCCCGGCCTGACGCCGGCTGAGGTGCAGGTGCAGGCGGCCTACGGCCGGGTGGACGACGCCGACGGCCTCCATGACGTGACCACGCTGCCGATGACGCACGAGCACGCCGACGGGTCCCGGCACTGGTTCACCGCGACCGTGCCGCTGGAGCGCACCGGCGCGTTCGGCTACACGGTGCGGGTGCTGCCGCACTCGCAGCACCTGGCCGACCCCGCAGAGCTGGGCGTGGTGGCCAGCGCCTGACGAGAGGACCCCGGGGCGGGGTCACGGGGAGCACAACCGTCACGCCGGTCGCACACGTCCCGGGCGCGGCGCGGGGTTCGGCGTGGCGATCGTCGCCGGTCCGCCGCGGCGTGCCTGACGTCATTACGCTGGACGCCATGCCCGACCGCTGTGAAGTTCTGCCCGGAGACTCCGTCGTCGCCCGACGGGGAGGCGGTCTGCTGTGGGTCGACGCGCCGGGGTCCCCGGCACTCGTCGCCGCCCTGCACGCCTGCCTCGGGGTCTCCGGCCCCGGCGCCGAGCGGGTGCTCGGCGCGGTCGCCGGTCAGGTCGCGGGGCTGGCCGGCAGCTCGGCGTCCTTCGCCCTGGTCCTCGTCGACACCTCGGGCGGCACGGGCACCGGCGTCGCGCTGTGGTCCGGCAAGGGCCAGCCGGCGGTCGACGGCGTCCCGGTGTCCGGCACCTCGGTCGACGGCGGCACGCTCGCCAGCGGCTTCCAGCTCGGCCAGACCCTGTACGTGGGGCCGGGCCAGCCGGTGCCCTCGATGCCCCCGGGCGTCGCCTACGACCTGGTCGAGGGCACCGTCCCCGGCTCCGGGGCGATGCTGCAGCTGGCCGCCGCGGCCCACGTCTCCTCGGCCGCCGTGCCGGAGACCGCGGCGGCGCCGTCCTCGTTCACCGCCGCGTCCGACTCCGGCTTCGGCGGCTCGTCCGGCTTCGGGGCCACGGCGGCGCCGGCCGTCGAGGAGCCGGAGAGCGGCGAGTCGACCGCCTTCTGGAAGCCCGAGCCGCCGGCCGCGCCGATCCTCCGGTTCGACGACGGCCTGGTCGTCACCGTCGACGAGGACCTCGTCCTCGGCCGGCGTCCCGACAACCACGAGCTCGTCTCGACCGGCTCGGCCCGGCCGGTGCCGATCGCCGACACCCAGAACGTGCTGTCCTCGGCCCACGCCGCGATCCAGCGCAACGGCCGCGAGGTCTCGCTGGTCGACCTCGGGTCGCTGAACGGCACCCACGTCGCCGGCCCGGAGGCCACCGAGTGGACCCAGCTCGAGCCCGGCGTCGCCCACCCGCTCTCCGACGGTGACCGCCTGCTCCTCGGCTGGACGGTCATCACCTTCGAGCAGGTCCAGGACTGAGGGAACAGGTATAGGAAGCTCTACCCACGTCAGATCCGCTCTGATGTGGGTAGAGCTTCCTATACCCGCTGGGCGGCCTCAGGGACGGCGGAGGATGCGCAGCAGCCAGACGGTGCGCGGCGGCATCTCGACCGGTCCCGGGGCGACCACGGTCGGCCGGGGCGGGGCGCCGGTCGGGTACTCCGTGGAGACCACGAACTGGTAGCCGTCCGACCAGGGCGGGCCGGGCAGGTGGACGGTCACCGGGTCGGGTCCGGCGTGCAGCTGCACGAGGTAGGAGTCGTCCACGACCGGCCGCCCGCGCTGGTCGCGGTGCCGGATGCCGCGGCCGTCGAGGTACATCCCGACGGTCTGCAGGCCGGTGTCGAACCAGTCCGCAGTGCCGAGCTGGTGCCCGGCCGGGTGGAACCAGGCGAGGTCGCGGGTGCCGCCGGTGCCCGGGATCTCGTGGCCCTCGAAGAACGCCTCCTGCCGCAGCACGGGCGCGGACCGCCGCAGCGCGACCAGCCGGGCGACGAAGGCGACGAGGTCGGTGTCGGCGGCGGCCCAGTCGATCCAGGAGATCTCGTTGTCCTGGCAGTAGGCGTTGTTGTTGCCCTGCTGCGTGCGGGCGAGCTCGTCGCCGGCGGTGAGCATCGGCACCCCGGTGGACAGCAGCAGCGTGGCCAGGTGGTTGCGGATCTGCCGGGCCCGCAGCGCCTGCACCTCCGGGTCCGCGCTGGGACCCTCGACGCCGCAGTTCCAGTTCCGGTTGTGGCCCTCGCCGTCCCGGTTGTCCTCGCCGTTCGCCTCGTTGCGCTTGCGCTGGTAGGTGACGAGGTCGGCGAGGGTGAACCCGTCGTGGGCGGTGACGAAGTTGATGCTGGCGAAGGGTCGCCGCCCGTCGGAGCGGTAGAGGTCCGAGGAGCCGGTCAGCCGGTAGGCGAGGTCCCGGATGCCGACGTGCGCGCCGGACCACACGTCGCGCACGGTGTCGCGGTACTTGCCGTTCCACTCGGTCCACAGCGGCGGGAAGTTGCCCACCTGGTAGCCGCCCTCGCCGACGTCCCACGGCTCGGCGATCAGCTTCACCCGGCTGATCACCGGGTCCTGGTGGACGACGTCGAAGAACGCCGAGAGCCGGTCGACGTCGTGCATCGACCGGGCCAGGGCGGCGGCGAGGTCGAACCGGAACCCGTCGACGTGCATCTCGGTGACCCAGTAGCGCAGCGAGTCCATGAGCAGCGCCAGCACGGGCGGGCGGCGGACGTCGAGGGTGTTCCCGCACCCGGTGTAGTCGGTGTACCGGGACGGGCCGCCGCCGGCCAGCCGGTAGTAGCCGCCGTTGTCGATGCCCTTGAAGGAGAGCGTCGGCCCGGTGTGGTCGCCCTCGGCGGTGTGGTTGTAGACGACGTCGAGGATCACCTCGATCCCCGCGGCGTGCAGCGCCTTGACCATCGCCTTGAACTCGGTGACCTGCTGCCCGCCCGTGCCGGAGGCGCTGTAGGCCGCGTGCGGGGCGAAGTAGCCGAGGGTGTTGTAGCCCCAGTAGTTGGTCAGCCCGCGGTAGAGCAGGTGCGGCTCGCTGACGAAGTGGTGCACCGGCAGCAGCTCGACCGCGGTGACGCCGAGCGCCTGGAGGTGCTCGACGAAGGCGGGGTGTGCCAGGCCGGCGTACGTGCCGCGCAGGGTCGGCGGGATGTCCGGGGAGCACATGGTCGCGCCCTTGACGTGCACCTCGTAGATGACGGTGTCCGACCACGCGGTGTTGGGCGACCGGTCGCCGTCCCAGGGGAAGGGGTCGTGGACGACCACTCCGCGGGGCACGAACGGCGCCGAGTCGCGCAGGTCGGGGACCGCGGCGTCGAAGGCGGCGTCGGTGTAGCCGAACAGCGCCGGGTGCAGCTCCAGGTCGCCGTCGACGGCGCGGGTGTAGGGGTCGAGCAGCAGCTTGGACGGGTTGTACCGCAGCCCGGAACCGGGGTCGTAGCTGCCGTGCACCCGGTAGCCGTAGCGCTGGCCCGGGCCGACCCCGGGCAGCCGCCCGTGCCACACCTGGTGGGTGGTCTCCTGCAGGCGGTGGCGGTGCTCGGTGCCGTCGGCGTCGAACAGGCACAGGTCGACCGCCTGCGCGCCGGCCGACCAGAGGGCGAAGTTGGTGCCGTTCCCGTCCCAGTGGGCCCCCAGGGGTGTGGGGGAGCCGGGCCACACCTCGACGTCGTCCGGGCTGCTGCGCACGGGAGTGATCCTGCCAACACCGTCGGCCCCCGGGTGGCAGGGCGGGGTCCTCCGGCGGGTTGGTTGGATGGGGGGGTGTCCAGCGAGGCGGTCGTCGAGATGCACGGTGTGGACGTCGTCCGGGGGGAGACGTACCTGCTGCACGGCATCGAGTGGACCGTGCTGCCCGAGCAGCGGTGGGTCGTCCTCGGGCCCAACGGGGCGGGGAAGACGACGCTGCTGCAGCTGGCCGCGGCGCACCTGCACCCGACCCGCGGCACGGTGGAGCTGCTGGGGGAGACCCTCGGCGCGGTCGACGTCTTCGAGCTGCGGCCGCGGATCGGGCTGACCAGCGCCGCGCTGGCCCAGCGCATCCAGCCGGGCGAGCGCACCGGCGACGTCGTCCTCTCCGCGGGGTACGCCGTCCTCGGCCGGTGGCGGGAGCGCTACGACGTGCACGACCTCACCCGCGCGGCGGTGCTCATGCAGCAGTGGGGCGTCGCGCCGATGGCGCACCGCCCGTTCGGGACGCTGAGCGAGGGTGAGCGCAAGCGGGTGCAGATCGCCCGGGCGCTCATGCCCGACCCCGAGCTGCTGCTGCTCGACGAGCCCGGCGCCGGGCTGGACCTCGGCGGCCGGGAGGACCTGGTCAGCCGGCTGTCGGACCTCGCCCGCTACCTCTACGCCCCCGCCCAGGTGCTGGTCACCCACCACGTGGAGGAGATCCCGCCCGGCTACACGCACGCGCTGCTGATGCGCGCCGGCGGGGTGGTCGCGGCGGGGCCGGTGGAGCAGGTGCTCACCCAGGAGACGCTCTCGGAGACCTTCGGGCTGGCGCTGCACGTGCAGCGCGCCGACGGCCGGTGGACGGCCCGCCGGGCCGCCTGAAACGCCCGGCCGGCGGCCCGCGGGACGCTCCTGGCTAGGGTGCGACGACGACGACGTCCACCCGCGCTGGAGGGCCCGCATGGCAGCCCCGGAGTTCGTGACCCTGCAGGTGGCCGACGGGGTGGGGACCATCCGCCTCGACCGGCCGAAGATGAACGCGATCAACGAGCAGCTGCACATGGAGGTGCGTGCCGCGGCCCTGGAGGCCGGCGAGCGGGCCGACGTCCGTGCGGTCGTGGTCTACGGCGGGGAGCGGGTGTTCGCGGCCGGCGCCGACATCAAGGCCATGTCCCAGCTCGACGGCCGCGGCATGGTGGCCTGGGGCCGCGAGCTGACCGACTCCTTCACCGCGGTGCAGCGGATCCCCAAGCCGGTCATCGCCGCGATCACCGGCTACGCCCTGGGCGGCGGGTACGAGCTGGCGCTGTGCGCCGACTTCCGCGTCATGGGGGCCGGCGCCAAGATCGGCCAGCCGGAGATCCTGCTCGGCGTCATCCCCGGTGCCGGGGGCACGCAGCGGCTGGCCCGTCTGGTCGGCCCGGCCCGCGCCAAGGACCTCGTCTTCACCGGCCGGCACGTCGGCGCCGAGGAGGCGCTCGAGATCGGGCTGGCCGACGCCGTCGTCCCGGACGCCGACGTCGAGTCGACGGCGGTGGCCATGGCGCGCAAGTTCGCCGCCGGGCCGCCGCTCGCCCTGGCGGCCGCGAAGCGGGCGATCGACGACGGCCTGGACATGACCCTGCCGGAGGGGCTCGCGCTGGAGAGCCGGCTGTTCGCCGAGCTGTTCGACACCGAGGACCAGAAGGCCGGCATGCGGTCCTTCCTCGAGAGCGGCCCGGGGAAGGCGACCTTCACCGGCCGCTGAGCGCTGGGAGTTCCGGCGTTCACCGGATCGCCACCTGGCGGCGACGCCGCGGACCGGTCGCGCGTCCGCGCCGTCTGCCACGATCCCGGCAGCCCGCCGGTGGCGGGCCCACCACCTGGAGGAGAGACGTGCAGCGCAGCACCCTGAACGGACGTCCCACCGCGCGGACGGCGGCGGCGTTGTCGGCCGCTGCCCTGGTCCTGGCCGCCTGCGGGGGCGGGGACGGGGAAGACGGCGGATCGGGCGGCGGAGGCGGCAGCAGCGACGCGGCCGCCGCGACCTCGCTGGCCGACTTCGGGGACCTCGACGCGCTGGTGGAGGCCGCGCAGGCCGAGGGCACGCTCAACGTCATCGCGCTGCCGCCGGACTGGGCGAACTACGGCGAGATGATCGACACCTTCAGCGAGAAGTACGGCATCGAGGTCGTCAGCACCCTGCCCGACGGCTCGAGCCAGGACGAGCTCAACGCGGTGACCAGCCAGCGCGGCCAGGACCGGGCGCCGGACGTCCTCGACCTCGGCACCCCGTTCCACCACCAGGCCAAGGCGCAGGACCTGCTCGCCCCCTACCAGGTGCAGACCTGGGACGAGATCCCCGAGGGCCAGAAGGACCCGGAGGGGTACTGGGTCAACGACTACGGCGGCTACATCTCGATCGGCTGCAACGCCACCGCCGTCGCCGCGTGCCCGGCGACGTTCGCCGACCTCCTCGACCCGCAGTACGCCGGCCTAGTCGCCCTCAACGGCAACCCGACCCAGGCGACGGCAGCGTTCTCCGGCGTGTGGGCGGCGTCGCTGGCCAACGGCGGCAGCCTCGACGACATCGGCCCGGGCATCGACTTCTTCCGCCAGGTCAAGGACGTCGGCAACTTCAACCCGGTCGAGATCACGCCGGCGACGATCCTCAGCGGGGAGACGCCCATCTCCATCGACTGGGACTACAACAACGCCGGGCTGACCGACGACCTCGCCGACCAGGGCGCGGAGTGGCAGGTCGCCGTCCCCGCCGACGGGCTGTTCGGCGGCTACTACAACCAGGGGATCAGCGCGTTCGCGCCGCACCCGGCCGCGGCCCGGCTGTGGCAGGAGTTCCTCTACAGCGACGAGGGCCAGAATACCTGGCTGGGCGGCGGCGCCCGCCCGGTGCGGCTGCCGGCGATGGAGGCGGCCGGCACCGCCGACGCCGACCTGCTGGCGGCGCTGCCGCCGGTGGAGGGCGCCGCCGAGTTCCCGACCGCGGAGCAGGAGACGGCCGCGCGCGACGTGGTCGCCGAGCGCTGGAACGCGGAGATGTCCGGCTGAGCGCCACGACGAGCGCGACGTCGGCGGCCCGATCGGGCGGAGCTGCTGGCCGCGCTCGGCGCCGTTCCGTTCTTCCTCTACGTGGCGCTCTTCCTGGTGCTGCCGATCGGCGTCGTGGGGGTCGAGGCCTTCCGCGCGACCGACCCGACGACGTTCGAGGAGAGCTGGTCGACCGAGAGCATCACCTCGATCACCGAGGGGGCCTACCGGCGCGCCTACGTCGGCAGCCTGCAGCTGTCCGCGATCACCGCGGTGCTCGGCGCCGCGCTCGGGCTGACCGTGGCGATCGCGGTGCTGCGGGCCCGGCGGGGCCGGCTGCTGCGCCGGCTGGTGCTCACCGCGTCGGGGGTGCTGGCCAACTTCGGCGGGGTGCCCCTGGCGTTCGCCTTCATCGCCACGATCGGCAACGCCGGCGTGGTCACCGCGCTGCTCACCGACACGCTCGGGTGGAGCGGCTTCTCGCTGTACTCGATGACCGGGCTGGCGCTGGTCTACCTGTACTTCCTGGTGCCGCTGATGGTCCTCACCATCACGCCCGCGCTGGAGGCCCTGCGGCCGCAGTGGCGGGAGGCGGCGGACAACCTCGGCGCGAGCGGCTGGCAGTACTGGCGGCACGTCGGCGGGCCGGTGCTCGCCCCGCCGGTCATCGGCGCGACCATGCTGCTGTTCGCCTCGGCCTTCGCCGCCTACGCCACCGCCCGCGCCCTGGTCGGCAGCAGCATCCCGCTGGTCACGCTGCAGATCGCCGACGCACTGTCGAGCAACGTCGTGGTGGGCGCGGAGAACCTGGGCAAGGCGCTCGCGCTCGGCATGGTCGTGCTCATCGGGCTGGTCATGGCCTTCTACGCCTGGGTGCAGCGCCGCACCCAGCGGTGGCTGTCGTGAGCCTGTCGACGGCGGGGGTGGCCGGTGCCGGCAGCGTCGCGCCCGACACCCCCGTCCGGGCCGGACGGCGCGGCTCCGGCGTCTGGCGCTGGGCCGTGCTGGCCCTGTTCGGCCTCTACTTCCTGGTGCCCGTCGCCGCGTCGCTGTGGTTCACCGTCCGCGACCGGGGCTCCGGCGGCTTCACCGCCGAGCACTACACCGGGATCCCCGGCGCGGAGGGGTTCGCCGAGACCTTCGGCCGCTCGCTCACCATCGCGGTGCTGACCGTGCTGCTGTCGCTGCTGCTCATGGTGCCGACCGTCGTCCTGGTGGACCTGCGCCTGCCCCGGCTGCGGACGACGGTGGAGCTGCTCACCCTGCTGCCGCTCGTGCTGCCGCCGATCGCGCTGGTCGTGGGCGTGCGCAGCGTGCTGGCCTGGGCACCGGACTACTTCCTCGACACCCCGCTGGCCGAGGCGTTCTTCGCCCTTCAGCGGCCGGAGCTGCCGTGGATCCTGGTCCTCGTCTACGTCGTCATGGCGCTGCCGTTCGTCTACCGCGCCCTGGACGCCGGGCTGCGCGGGACCGACCTGCGCACGCTCACCGAGGCGGCGCGCAACCTGGGCGCCTCGTGGCCGCGGGTGCTGGTCTCGGTGGTGCTGCCGGTGCTGCGGACGTCGGTGCTCACCGCGTCGTTCCTGACCCTGGCGCTCGTGCTGGGCGAGTTCACCATCGCCCAGATCCTGGGGTTCCGGACCTTCCCGACCTGGATCCTCGAGATCGCCGGCTCCCGGCCACAGCTGTCGGTCGCGGTCTCGGTGCTCTCCCTGGGGATGACCTGGGTCCTGTTGCTGCTGATCTCCGCGCTGGACCGCCGGCGGCCGGGGGAGGAGTCCGCATGACCACCGCTCCGGCCGCCCGGGCCGTGGCGGCCCCGGCCGACCTCCGCGAGCGCCCCGGCGTCGCCGTCCGGCTCGAGGCGCTGACCCGCCGCTACGGATCGGTGCTCGCCCTCGACGGCCTGGACCTCGACGTGGGCGGGGGCGAGTTCCTCGCCCTGCTGGGGCCCTCGGGCTGCGGGAAGACGACGGCGCTGCGGGCGATCGCCGGCTTCGAGCGGCCCGACGCCGGCCGGGTGCTGCTCGACGGGCGGGACGTCACCGGCGTGCCGGCCAGCAAGCGGGACATGGGGATGGTGTTCCAGGCCTACAGCCTGTTCCCGAACCTGACCGTCGCCGACAACGTCGCCTTCGGCCTCCGGGTCCGGCGCCGGGGCAAGGCCGAGCGCACCAGGCGGGCCGCGGAGCTCCTGGAGCTGGTCGGCCTGGCCGACCGCGCGGCCCGCTATCCCCACCAGCTCTCCGGCGGTCAGCAGCAGCGGGTGGCGCTGGCGCGGGCGCTGGCCGTCGCGCCCCAGGTGCTGCTGCTCGACGAGCCGCTGTCGGCGCTCGACGCCCAGGTGCGGGTGCAGCTGCGGGAGGAGATCCGCCGCATCCAGCTGGAGCTGGGCATCACCACCGTCTTCGTCACCCACGACCAGGCCGAGGCCCTGTCGGTGGCCGACCGGGTGGGCGTGCTGCGCGCCGGCCGGCTGGAGCAGGTGGCCTCGCCCGACGAGCTCTACGAGCGGCCGGCGACGGCGTTCGTGGCGGAGTTCGTCGGGACGATGAACCGGGTGCCCGCGCGGCCGGCCGGCGGGGGAGTGGAGCTGCTCGGCGTCCGCCGGCCGGCGGCCGGGGCGGTGCCGCCGTCGGGCGCCGTCGTGGCGCTGGTCCGGCCGGAGTCGCTGACCGTGGCCGCCGACCCCGCGGGCGCCGGTCGGGTGGTCACGCGCACCTTCTCCGGCGCGACGACCCGGCTGGCGGTGGCCCTGCCCGACGGCCTCGAGCTCGCCGTGGACGTCGTCAGCGCCGGCAGCGGCGACCTCGTCCCGGGCGCCGCGGTGACGGTCACCCCGGCCGACCGCGCCGTGCTCGTCGCGCCCGCGGAGGAACCCCCGGCAGCGGCGCGCGGATCGTGACGGGGGTCACCGGAACCGGCACGGGCATCCCCGTTACCCGACGGTAACCTCCACTATCGGAGCAGGCGGGCGAGGCCCGCGACCCCAGACCCCAGCGCGGAGGTAGGTCTGACGATGAACATCGTCGTTCTTGTCAAGCAGGTGCCCGACTCGGGGAGTGAGCGGAACCTGGACCCTCAGGACAACACCGTCGCCCGGGGGAGTGCGGACAACGTCGTCAAC
>NZ_JALPKP010000058.1:0-31187 GCF_051383635.1 Geodermatophilus sp. CPCC 205506
ATGGCCAACATCGACTCCTGACCGCAGGCGGCCCCGAGGGGCAGAAATGGCCATTTCTGCCCCCTCGGGGTGCGCTCAGAAATCGGTGTCGTCGAAGGACACGGTGCCCGCGACGCCGACCTGGTAGGCCGACACCCGCCGCTCGAAGAAGTTGGACAGCTCCTGCACGTCCTGCAGCTCCATGAAGCCGAACGGGTTGCGCGAGCCGTAACGCGGCGGGATGCCCAGCAGCTCCAGCCGCCGGTCGGCCACGTGCTCGAGGTAGGCGCGCATGTCCGGCAGGCTCATCCCGGGCACTCCCCCGCCGAGCAGGTCCTCGGCGAACCGGTACTCGCACTCGACCGCCTCGGCCAGCATCGCGCCGACCTGCGCCTCCAGCTCGTCGTCCCACAGGTCCGGCTCCTCCCGCCGGACGGTGTCGACGACGTCGAAGGCGAAGGCCATGTGCATCGACTCGTCCCGGAACACCCAGTTGGTCCCGCTGGCCAGCCCGTTGAGCAGGCCGCGGGAGCGCAGGAAGTAGACGTAGGCGAAGGCGCCGTAGAAGAACAGCCCCTCGATGCAGGCCGCGAAGCAGATGAGGTTGAGCAGGAACGCCCGCCGGTCGCCGCGGGTGCGCAGCTCGTCGAGCTCGCCGAGGGAGTCGATCCAGCGGAAGCAGAAGTCGGCCTTGCGCTTGATCGACGGGATGCTCTCGACGGCGGCGAAGGCCTCGTGCCGCTCGGCCTCGTCGGGCACGTAGGTGTCCAGCAGCGTCAGGTAGAACTGGACGTGCACCGCCTCCTCGAACAGCTGCCGCGACAGGTACAGCCGGCCCTCGGGCGAGTTGACGTGCTGGTAGAGGTTGAGCACCAGGTTGTTCGCCACGATCGTGTCGCCGGTGGCGAAGAACGCGACCAGCCGGCCGACCAGGTGCCGCTCTGCCGGGGTGAGCCGGGCGAGGTCGGCCAGGTCGGAGTGCAGGTCGACCTCCTCGACGGTCCAGGTGTTCCTGATCGCGTCGCGGAAGCGGTCGTAGAAGTGCGGGTAGCGCATCGGCCGGAGCGTGAGCTCCATGCCCGGGTCGAGCAGCATCGAGGTCTCCTCGGGGGCGAGCGGGGTGGTCACTGGCAGGCCTCGCAGCTCTCCGGGTTCTCCAGGGAGCAGGCGACCGCCGCCTCCGACCGCACCCCGACCGTCGCCTGCTGGATCCGCGTGGCCGGGCGGGAGCGCAGGTAGTAGGTGCTCTTGAGCCCGGACTTCCAGGCGTAGAGGTACATCGAGGACAACTTCCCGATGGTCGGGCTGGCCAGGAACAGGTTGAGCGACTGGCTCTGGTCCACGTACGGCGCCCGGGCGGCGGCCAGGTCGATGAGCGCCTTCTGCGGCAGCTCCCACGCCGTCCGGAACAGCTGCCGGGTCTCCGCCGGCAGGTCGGTCAGCCCCTGCACCGAGCCCTCGGCGCGCTTGAGCGCCTCGCGGGTCTGCTCGGTCCAGCCGCCGAGCCGCTTGAGCTCGGCCACCAGTGCGCCGTTGACCTGGAGGAACTCACCCGACAGCGTCTCCCGCTTGAACAGGTTGGAGACCTGCGGCTCGATGCACTCGTAGCAGCCGGCGATCGAGGCGATGGTCGCCGTCGGCGCGATCGCGACGAGCAAGGAGTTGCGCAGGCCGTGCTCGGCGACGGCGGCCCGCAGCCGGTCCCACCGCCCGGTCCGGGTCGGGACGGGGCCCCAGAGGTCGGGCTGCAGCACCCCGTCGGCCGCCCGGGTGTCGGCGAAGGCCGGGTGCGGGCCGTGCTCGGCGGCCAGCGCGGCCGAGGTCTCCAGCGCGGTCAGGTACACCTCCTCGGCGATCCGGGTGGACAGCTCGCGGGCCGCGGCGCCGTCGAACGGCAGCTTCAGGGCGAAGAACACGTCCTGCAGCCCCATGACGCCCAGCCCCACGGGCCGCCACCGCGGGTTGCTCGCCGCGGCCTGCGCGCTCGGGTAGTAGTTGATGTCGATGACCCGGTCGAGGAAGCCGACCGCGGTGGTGACGGTGGCGCGCAGCCGCGCCCAGTCCACGCCGGTCGCGGCGCCGTCGGCCGCGCGCTCCAGGTGGGCGGCCAGGTTGACCGAGCCCAGGTTGCAGACCGCCGTCTCCGCGTCGCTGGAGACCTCGACGATCTCGGTGCACAGGTTGGACAGGTGCACGACGTTGCCCGGGCGGGCGGTCTGGTTGCAGGTGCGGTTGGCGGCGTCCTTGAACGTCATCCAGCCGTTCCCGGTCTGGGCGAGGGTGCGCATCATCCGGCCGTAGAGCTCGCGGGCCGGCACCTGGCGGACGAACCGGCCGGCGGCCTCGGCGGCGCGGTAGGCGCGGTCGAACTCCTCGCCCCACAGGTCGGGCAGCTCGGGCACCTCGTCGGGGTCGATCAGCGACCACGGCTCGTCGGCCTCCACCCGGCGCATGAACTCGTCGGGCACCCAGTTGGCCAGGTTGAGGTCGTGGGTGCGGCGGGCGTCCTCGCCGGTGTTGTCGCGCAGCTCGAGGAACTCCTCGACGTCGGGGTGCCACGGCTCGAGGTAGACGCAGGCCGCGCCCTTGCGCCGGCCGCCCTGGTTGACCGCGGCCACCGAGGCGTTGAGCGTGCGCAGCCACGGCACGATGCCGTTGGAGCGGCCGTTGGTGCCGCGGATCAGCGCGCCGCGGGAGCGCACCCGCGACCACGAGACGCCGATGCCGCCGGCGAACTTGGACAGCGCCGCGATCTGGGCGTACCGCTCGTAGATGGAGCCGAGCTCGTCGCGGGGCGAGTCGACGAGATAGCAGGAGCTCATCTGGGTGTGCCGGGTGCCGGAGTTGAACAGCGTCGGCGAGCTCGGCAGGTAGGCCAGCGAGCTCATCAGGCGGTAGAAGCCGATCGCCTCGGCCGGCGTCCGCGACAGCCCGCAGGCCACCCGGAGCAGCCAGTACTGCGGCGTCTCGACGACCAGCCGGGTGACCGGGTGCCGCAGCAGGTAGCGGTCGGCGACGGTGCGCAGCCCGAAGTACTCGAAGCGGCGGTCGGCGTCGGGGTCGACGGCGTCGTCCAGCTTGCGCGCGTGCTTGGCGACGAAGGCCGCCGTCGCGTCGCCGATCAGCCCCTCGGCGTGCCCGAGCGCGATGCTCTGGCTGAACGAGGCGATGCCCTGGCCGGCGACCTCCTTGCGCACGTAGTTGGCCAGCAGCCGGGCGGCCAGCCGGGAGTACTCGGGCTCCTCGCCGGTCATCTCGGCGGCGGTCCGGATGGACAGCCGGTCCAGCTCCGCGCTGGTCGCGCCGTCGTAGAGGCCGCTGATGGTGCGGGTGGCCACGCGCAGCGGGTCGACCCAGGTGAGGTCGTCGCACCACCGTTCGACGGCTCGGACGATCTTGTTGACGTCGACCGGCTCCAGGTCGCCGCTGCGCTTGCGCACCTGCATGGTGCTGCGCGTCGCGGCCGGGGCCTGGGCCGGCTGGTCGGTGAGGGTCATCTGCTCGCTCGCTCCTCGTGAGCTCCGGAGTCCGGGCGAGGAGGGAGGCCGCCAGCGCCGGACGCGGCCGGGGCTGTCCGACGGACCCGATCCCCGGGGTCCCGGACGACCGCGCACGGGCGTGCGCGGTGCGGCTGGCAGGTCTTCGGACTCGCGGGCACGCCGACTCTCGTCGGCTCCTACTGGCCGTCGCTTCCCAGGTGGATCGCACCCAGTGCCTGTGACGGCGGTCGTTCCCACTCACCGCTGCGGGACAGTCCCGGACTCGCACCGGGTTCCCTCTTGCCCCGGTCCGCTCGAGGAGAGCGTTCCGGACCAGCTGCACCACCACCATATGTGGAGGATCCGACAAGTCCCCGCCACCACATGTGGACGGCGTGTCCCGCGCTACGAGCCCGAGGCGGTCACCCGACCGGCGGCGTGCCGTGGGTGTGGAAGGTGTCGATGGTCGTCAGCCCCCACGCCTGCCCCTTGGCCCGCTCGGCCTCGGTCCAGTCCACCGGCTGCCAGTCGGGGGCCAGCAGCACCCGCGCGCCGGCGTTGCACAGCTCGATCCGGTTCCCGCCCGGCTCCCAGACGTAGAGGAAGAAGGTCTGCTGGATGGCGTGCTTGTGCGGGCCGGTCTCGATGTGCACGCCCTGCTCGAGGGCGATGTCGGCGGCGCGCAGGATGCCGTCCCGCGAGTCGACGGCGAAGGCGATGTGGTGCAGCCGGCCGGGGGTCTGCGTCCAGTCGCGGGTGTAGACGGCGTCGTAGGTCTTGTTGGTGAAGGTGGTCCAGCTGCCGGCGACGGTGCCGTCGTCCAGCACGATCTGCTCGGTCACCAGCGCACCGAGGGTGTCGCGCAGGAAGTCCCGGTTCACCACCGGCTCGACCCCGAGGTAGTTGATGTGGTCCAGCCGCCGCACCGCCACGCCGTAGGAGGGGTAGGCCTGGGCCTGGTTCTTCAGCGACGGCTTCAACCCCTCCGGCGGGCTGTACCACTCCGACTCGTAGTAGAGACCGAACTCGTGGTCGTCGGGGTCGGTGAAGACGTAGGTCGGCCCGTAGCCCGGGTCGCCGTCCTGCCAGCCGATCCCGCGCCCGGTCGCCTCGATCTCGGCCACCCGCCGCTGCAACGCCTCGGGGCCGGCCGCGCGCAGGTTCGTGCGCCCGACGCCGGAGGTCGTGTGCGCCGTGAGCTTGATGGTGGCCTGCTCGTAGTCGTCCCACGCGCGGAGGAAGACCGAGTCGCCGGCCGACCCGTTCTCCGTCATCCCGAGGTACCGGGTGAAGAACTCGACGCTCTCCTCGAGCACCGGCGTGCGGAGCTCCACATGGGCCAGATGGGCGATCTCGTGCAGCGGGGGCATGACCTCTCCAGTCAACGGTCCGGGGGTGCGTGCGGTCCGGACGACGAGCGTGGTCGTGGCTCGCGTTCCACAGCCCAGGGTCGGAGAAGCCGGTTCATCGGTCCAACACCATGATGTGGCCCCAGGCATCGCGATCGGTGATGGACGGGCCCCGGCGGGGGCAGCCCGGACACCGCCTGCCGGAGGGTCCGGTCACCGGTTGCGGGCCGTCAGCGCGGCGTCGAGCCGCGGGTACACCCGGCGGACGTTGCCCTCGAACACCTTCTCGCGGTCCTCCGGCGTCAGGTCGAGCGCCTCCACGTAGCGCCGGGTGTCGTCGAAGTACTGGCCGGTCCGCGGGTCGATCCCCCGGACGGCGCCGACCATCTCGGAGCCGAACAGGATGTTGTCGATGTCGATGACGTCGAACAGCAGGTCGATGCCCGGCTGGTGGTAGACGCAGGTGTCGAAGAAGACGTTGCCCATCACCGCCTCCTCGACGGCGGGCCGGCCGAGCATGTCGGCGAGCCCGCGGAAACGGCCCCAGTGGTAGGGCACCGCTCCGCCACCGTGCGGGATGACCAGCCGCAGCTCGGGGAAGTCCGTGAACAGGTCGGCCTGCACGAGCTGCATGAACGCCGTGGTGTCGGCGTTGAGGTAGTGGGACCCGGTGGCGTGGAAGTTCTTGTTGGTCACCGCGGACACGTGCACCATCGCCGGCACGTCGAGCTCGACCATCGCCTCGTAGAACGGGTACCAGCTGCGGTCGGTCAGCGGGGCCGACGTCCAGTGGCCACCGCTCGGATCGGGGTTGAGGTTGCACCCGACGAAGCCGAGCTCCTCCACGCACCGCCGCAACTCGGCCACCGACGAGGCGATGGGCACGTCGAGCGACTGCGGGAGCTGGCAGACGCCGATGAAGGAGTCCGGGTAGAGCGCCACCACTCGCGCGATGAGGTCGTTGTTGACCTGCGCCCAGCGGGTGCTCACGGCCTCGTCGCCCACGTGGTGGCCCATCGCCGA
This sequence comes from Geodermatophilus sp. CPCC 205506, assembly GCF_051383635.1. Taxonomy (NCBI): domain Bacteria; kingdom Bacillati; phylum Actinomycetota; class Actinomycetes; order Geodermatophilales; family Geodermatophilaceae; genus Geodermatophilus; species Geodermatophilus sp. CPCC 205506. The sequence goes on from NZ_JALPKP010000058.1 coordinate 5,831, forward strand.
GGCGCGCGGCGAGAAGACGGTCAGGTCGATGCCCCGCTCGGCCATCAGGCGCAGCTGACTGCCCTCGATCGTCTCGCGGATCTCGTCGTCGGAGATCTCCGGGTAGGGCGGCGGCTGCTCGCCGGCGCCGAACGCCGCCTTCTGCTCCTCGCGCCAGGCGGTGTGCGGCGCCGGGGCGGTGGTGTAGTGGCCGTGGCAGTCGATGATCATGCGGTCTCTCCTCGCGTCGGGTCGGTGGTCCGGGCGCCGTCCGGGCGCAGCGATCAGGTGTCCTGCCGGTCGCGCAGGTCGACCAGCAGGTCGCGGGCGGCGGCGGCGATCCGTGGCGGCACGCCGAGCTCGGTGAGCTGGTCGGTGGCGGCGGTCATCTCGTCCGCGCGGCGCCGGGCGTGCCGGTGGGTGCCGTCCACCAACCGGTCGATGGTCCGCTCGTCGAAGCCGGCCAGCTCCGCGCCGATGTTGTCCCGCAGCCAGTCGGCACAGCCGGCGGCCTCGGCCGCGGCCAGCGCCTCGACGACCGCGGCGGCCAGCCCCTTGTAGAAGACGCTGCGCAGCAGCTTGCGGGAGATCGCCTCCCCGGCCGGACCGGGCTGGATCGTGACCTCGGCCCCGAACCCGGCGAGGACCTCGGCGTAGCGGTCCGCGCCCTCGCCGGAGACCAGCATCGGGGTGCGCACCCCTTTGCCGGGCACCGGCGACATGAGCGCCACGTCGACGACGGGGACGTCGCGGCCGGCGAGCCGGTCCACCAGCGCCGTCTTCACCCCGGGGGAGGCGGTGTTCAGGTCGGCCCAGACGGTGCCGGGGCGCAGCGCCGGCAGCGCGTTGACCAGCGCCGTCCCGGCGTCGTGCGAGCTGTTCACGCTGAGCACCAGGTCGGCGTCGGCGACCGCCTCGGCCTCGCTGCCGCGGGGCTGCACACCCTCGACCACGATGCCCTCGGGGTCGTAGCCGCGGACGTCGGCGCCGGCCGCGACGAGGTCGCGGGCGATCTCCGACCCGGCCTCACCCAGCCCGAGGAGGGCGATGCGCGCGGTCACCGGGCGCTCCCCTCGACGGCGGCCCGGGGGAACGCCGTGCCGTCGAACAGCTTGCGCGCGGTCCGCACCACACCGGAGCGGACCGCCCGGGGTGGCGAGGAGCCGGCGTCGACGACGACGTCGACCAGCAGGTGACCGGTCGGGTGCTCGACGTCGACCTGCGACCGGTCGGCGGCCCAGGCGGCGGTGAGCTCGTGCCCGACCGCCCCGGGCAGGAGCATGCCGGTCACCACGCTCACCGCGGCCAGGACGCCGATCGAGGTGTGCGGCTGCACCGGGATGAACGACCGGGTGCACACCTGACCGCCGTCCCGGGCCGGGGCGAGCAGCACGGTCTTGGGCACCGACGAGCTGGCCACGTCCCCGAGGCCCATGAGCTGTCCCGCCTTGGTGCGCAGCGCGTCCACCCGCTCCAGCAGCGCGCTGTCGGCGGCCAGCTGCTCGTGCGACTCGTAGCCGGTCAGCTCGAAGGACTCGGCCGTCGCCAGCACCACCGGCATGCCGTTGTCCACGCAGGTGACCTCGACGCCGTCGACGGAGTCACGCACGTGGCCGGTCGGCAGCAGGCTCCCGGTCGCGGACCCCTCGGTGTCGGTGAAGGCGAGCACCACGGGCGCGGCCGTACCCGGCACCCCGGCGATCGCCACGTCGCCGCGGTACTCGACCCGGCCGCCCGGCGTGGGGAACGTGGCGACGGCGATGCTGTCGGAGTTCACCATCCGGATCCGGACGGTCGTCTCGTCCGCGCCGGCGGGCACCAGACCGCGCTCGACCGCGAACGGCCCGACGCCGGCCAGGATGTTGCCGCAGTTCTGCCGATCACTGACGGTGGCCTCGTCCACCCCCAGCTGCAGGAAAAGGTAGTCGACGTCGGCCCCCGGGTGCTCCGACGACCCGACGACGGCGACCTTGCTGGTCAGCGACGTCCCGCCGCCGAGGCCGTCGATCTGCCGCGGGTCGGGCGTGCCCATGAGCCGCAGCAGCAGGTCGTCGCGGGCCCCGGGGTCCGCGGGCAGGTCGCCCGGCTCGACGTACAGGCCCCGCGAGGTGCCGCCGCGCATCATCGTGCAGCGGACGCCGGCGTCGTCGTAGCCGGAGGCGTCACTCACCGCCGGCCTCAGTGCGGTACTCCTCGTAGGTCACGTACTCGATGCCGAACTCGGGCAGCCGCTCCCGCAGGCCGTAGCGGTCGAGCCCCAGCTCGCCGGACCGGAAGGCGGCGCGCGCGGCGGCCTCCTTGTCGAGCCGGGCCTGCGAGGCGGTCAGCGCCCGGCCGACGTGGGCCCGGGGCACGACCATCACGCCGTCGTCGTCGGCGAGCACGACGTCGCCTGCGTGGATCGTCTGGCCGCCCAGGACGACGGGCACGTTGACCGCGCCGGCGGTCGCCTTGACCGACCCCTGCGCGCTGACCGCCCGCGACCAGGCCGGGAAGCCCATCTCGCGCAGCTCCGCGACGTCACGCACGCCGCTGGCCAGGACCACGCCCCGCACCCCGCGGTGCGCCAGCGCGGTGGCGAACAGCTCTCCGAACAGCCCGTCGGTCGACGGCGAGTTCGTGGCCACCACGAGGACGTCGCCCGGCCGGCACTGCTCGACCGCGACGTGGATCATCAGGTTGTCCCCGGGCCAGCAGACGACCGTGACGGCGGTGCCACCGATCCGGGCACCCGGCCACGCGGGCCGGTACTCCGGGCCGAGGTACCCCACCCGGCCGAGCGCCTCGTGCACGGTGGCGACGCCGTAGCCACCCAGCGTCTCGGCCTCGCCGGCGTCCGCCCGCGGCGGATCGGTGACGACGACGGTTCTCATGCCGGCACCCCCGCGGACTCGACGCGGCCGGCTGCGGGTGCGCCGGCCATCGGCCGACGGGTGGAGGGGTGGGACACGGGCGCTCCTCGGGGTTCGGGGTGGATCAGTGGGCAGTGGACTCGGCGAGGGCGGCGACGACGCTCTGCAGGTGGCTGCGCGCCGCCGCCTCGGCCGCGCGGGGGTCGCGGGCCGCGATGGCCTCGACGACCCGGTGCAGTTCGGTGGAGGAGAGCCGGGCGCGGCCCGGCCGCAGGGACAGCTGGAACTGGTGGCGCACGATCTGCGCCTGCAGGCGCTCGATCAGCCGTCCGGCGGTGGCCTGCCGGGCGGCGTCGCGGATGAGCGCGTGCAGCTGCGCGACCAGCGCCGAGTACTCGAGCAGGTCACCGTCGGCCACCGCCCGCTCCATGGCGTCGGTCTGGGTGCGCAGCCGGTCGATCTCCGCATCGGTGATGCGCTCGGCCGCCTTCGCCGCGAGCAGGCCCTCGAGCACCGTGCGGCACTCGACGATCTCGATCGCCTCCGCGACGGACACGGTGCGCACCCGGGCACCCCGGTTCGGGATCCGCTCGACGAGCCCCTCGGCGATGAGCGCGTCGATCGCCAGCCGGACGGCGTTGCGGGTGACCCCGAGGTCCTCGGCGAGATCGGCCTCGACCATGCGGTGCCCCGGGGGCATCTCCCCGCGCGTGATCGCCGCGCGCAGCCGATCCTCGGCGGCGTCCCGGCCGTGCGTTGCGACCTCCATGGCGACCTCCCGTGACCTCCACCTGCCACCCTAAACTCGTCGACACGATTGTCAACAATCATGTCGGCATGAGCCCTCGACGGCCGCCGCGACCACACTGTCGCCAGGTCGGTGCGGCCTCAGCGATCGGAGACGGGAATGGACCTGCGGCAACTGGAGTACGTGGTGGCCGTCGCCGAGGAGCGCAGCTTCACCCGCGCCGCGGCCCGCTGCCAGTCGTCCAGTCGGCGTTGAGCGCCCAGGTGGCCCGCCTGGAGCGCGAACTGGCGGTGACGCTCTTCCACCGCACGAGCCGCTCGGTGCGCGTGGCACCGGCCGGGGAGCTCCTCCTCCCCCACGCCCGGGCGCTGCTGCGGGGCGCCGAGGTCGCCCGCGCCGAGCTCGCCGCCTTCTCCGGAGCGGTGACGGGGCGGCTGCGGCTGGGCGTGGTGGGGACCGCCGGGCGCGGCGTCGCGCTCGTCGAGCGCACGCTGGCCGCCTTCCGCCGGCGCCACCCGCAGGTGGAGATCGCCGTCGAGGACACCGGGAGCCGGCACATGGCCGACCTCGTCCGCACCGGGGAACTCGACGTCGCGTTCGTCGGCCTGTTCGCCGACCAGGTCCCTCCGGGCGTCGTCCACCGGCTCCTGGCGGAGGAACCCCTGGTCGCCGTCGTGGCCCGCGACCACCCCCTCGCCGGGCGGGAGAGGACGGCGCTCGCCGACCTGGCCGAGGCCGGCCCGCTGATCGAGATGCGCGGCGAGTCCGGGCTCCGGCTGCAGGTGGACGCGGCCTTCGAGCGGGCCGGCGTCGTGCGGTCGGTGGCCTTCGAGCTGGGCACCTCCGACGCCGTCGTCCGGTTCGCCGGCCTCGGCTTCGGAGCCGCGCTGGTGCCCGCCTCCGCGGCCGGGGGCGCGGCCGGTGTCGCCGTCCTCGCCGTGGACGACCCCGCCGCGCGGCACCCGATCAGCCTCGTCCACCCCCCTCGCGAGCAGTCGACGCCCAGCGCCCGCGCCTTCCTCACCCTGCTCGACGCCCCCGACCACCGACCCCCCGAGGAGACCCCGTGGACCTGCAGCTCACCGGACGGCGCGCGATCGTGACCGGCGCCAGCCGCGGCATCGGCCTGGCCGTCGCCGACGGCCTCGCCGCGGAGGGGGTGGACGTCGCGCTGGTGGCCCGGGGCGAGGAGGCGCTCGCGGCGGCCGTCGAGCGGGTCCGCCGGCACGGCACGACGGTGCTCCCCTGCCCCGCCGACACCCGCGACGACGACGCCGTCCGGGCACTGGTGGACCGCGTCGCCGGCACGCTCGGGGGCGTGGACATCCTGGTCAACGCCGCCGCGCGGCCGGCCTCGGCGGGACCCGTGCCGCCACTGGGCGAGCTCACCGACGACGACCTGCGGATCGAGGTCGAGACGAAGGTGCTCGGCTACCTGCGCTGCGCGCGGGCGGTCGCCCCCCACATGGTCGCCGCCGGGTGGGGCCGGATCATCAACGTCAGCGGGCTCAACGCGGTCCGCACCGGCTCGCTGGTCGGGTCGGTGCGCAACGTCGCCGTCGCCGCGATGACCGCCAACCTCGCCGACGAGCTGGGCCCGGCCGGGATCACCGTCACCGTCGTCCACCCCGGGATCACGGTGACCGAGCGCCGGGCGCAGGCGATCGCCGAGCAGGCGGCGCGGGAGGGCCGGCCGGCCGAGGAGATCGCGCGGGAGATGGCCGCGGGCACCAGCACCGGCCGGCTGGTGACCCCCGCCGAGGTGGCCGACGTCGTCACCTTCCTGGCCTCGCCGCGCAGCGCCGGGATCACCGGCGACGCGATCACCGTGGGCGGCGGCACGCGCGGCACCATCCGCTACTGACCGCGGCCGGCTCAGCCCCGGTCGACCCGCAGCTCGCCGAGCTCGGACCAGTCGTCCTGCGGCACCGTGACGTTGACGATCCGCGGGGTCTCGGCCAGGTGCGCCGGCAGGTCGCTCTGGGCGGCCTTGAAGTGCGCCGACGTGACGTGCGCGCTCGCGGCGTCGTCGTTCCGGAACGCCTCGACGAGCACGTACTCGGTCGGGTCGGCCACGCTGCGGGACCAGTCGAACCACAGGCAGCCCGGCTCGGCACGGGTCGCCTCGGTGAACGCGCGGCTGATCTCGGGCCAGGCGTCGGCGTCCTCCGGGCGGACGCGGAACTTGGCGGTGATGAAGATCAAGAGCTACTCCTCTCGAGCTGACGGCCCCTCTGCAGGGCCCCGCCGCGAGCTCGCGAGCGGTGGGGGGCAGAGGGGTCCTTTCTCAGGGGACGAGGATCGCGCGGCCGCGCACCCGCCCGGCCGAGAGGTCGTCGATGGCCGTCTGGAAGTCCTCCAGCGGGTACTTCGCGGTGTGCAGGGTGACCTTCTGCTGGGCGGCCAGCGCCATCAGCTCGACCAGGTCGTTGTAGGAGCCGACCAGGTTGCCGATGATGTTGATCTCGGTGGAGATGAGGTCGATGGTCGGGACGTCGACGTTCTCGCCGTATCCGACCACGTGGTAGTCGCCGGCCCGCCGGGTCATCCGGATGCCCTCGGCCGTCGTCCCGTTCTCACCCACGAAGTCGACGACCTGCTCGGCGCCGTGCCCGCCGGTCAGCTCGAGCACCTCCTCGACGTGGTCGCCGTCGGCGACGACGCCGTGGTGCGCGCCGATCTCCACCGCCAGCTTCACCGCGTCGGGGTTGCGGTCGACGACGACGATCTGCGCCGGGGAGAGCGCGGCCATCACCTGCACGCCGATGTGCCCGAGCCCGCCCGCGCCGATCAGCACGACGCGGTCCCCGGCCCGCAGCTTCCGGGCCGCCTTGGCCACCGCGTGGTAGGCGGTGAGGCCGGCGTCGGCCAGGGCGGCGACGTCGGCCGGCTCGAGCGCGTCGTCGATCCGGACCACGCTGCGCGCCGACGTCCGGAGGTACTCGGCGTACCCGCCGTCGGTGTCGATGCCGGGGAACGAGGAGTTCTCGCAGTGCACGTCGTCGCCGGACCGGCAGGCCCGGCACAGCCCGCAGGTCATCAGCGGGTGCAGGATGACCTTGTCGCCCTCGGCGACGTTGGTGACGGCGCTGCCGACGGCCGACACCCACCCCGCGTTCTCGTGCCCGATCGTGTATGGCAGCGCGACGCCGGACTTCTCGGCCCACTGCCCCTCGAGGATGTGGATGTCGGTGCGGCAGACCCCGGCCCCGCCGATCTTCACGACGACGTCGTGCGGGCCGGTGACCTCCGGCTCGGGGACGTCGTCCATCTGCAGCGGCTGGTGGTAGTCGACGACGCGGACGGCCTTCATGGGGTGGGCTCCTTCACGACGCTCAGGGGGATGAGGGGACGGTCCTCGGGGCGGGGCGCCTGGTCGGCCTCCGCGCCCGGGTAGCGGGTGGCCAGCAGCCCGCGGCAGAAGTGCGCGTTGCCGTCGACGGAGATCCGCACCGAGCGGGCCCGGCGTAGCCGCAGCGGCGCCTGCTCCCGGCTCGGGCGGGTCCCGTCGTCGTCCACGAGCACCGGGGCACCGGCGTCCACCGGCAGCCCGAGCGCGGCCCGGCGGCGCAGCAGCGCCACCGTCGTCGGCGCTCCCGTCGGCAGGTCGCCGAGCACGAGGTCGGCGACGTCTGCCTCCGCGCGGGACGGGTCGCTGCGGAGCAGGCCGGTGATCGCCCGCTCCATGGCCGCGGTGTGCGCCTTGCGGGCGAAGGTCGCCCGGAGCTCGTCGAGCGACTCCTCGGCCTCGTGGCCGAACGTGCCCCGGTAGCCGGCGCCCGCGGCCAGGCCGCGGTTGATGAGGCCGGAGTCGGAGTGGTCGTCGAGGGCCACCACGACCCGTGCCACCCCGGGGACGGCGGCCACCGCCTCGTGCGCGTCCGAGGCCATGAGCCAGGCGAAGTTGGGCGCGCAGAACGACGTCGGCAGGCGCAGGTGCACCTCGACGGCCGCGCCGTCGACGTCGACCGAGCGGACGAAGCCGAGGTCGGTGATCGGCTCGTCCAGCTCGGGGTCGACCACGGTGCCGAGCGCGGCCCGGACCTCCGCGCCGAGGTCCGGCAGGACCGCGGTCACCGCCGCTCCCCGCCGGCCATCGCCAGGTCGGCGGCGCCCGGCTCGCGCGGGCCGGTGGCCGGCTCGCCGGCGTCGGGCAGCCGCAGCCGCTCGGGCACCGGGAGGTCGTAGAGCCGTGCGGCGTTGAGCCCGAGCACCTTCTTCTTCGTCGCGGTGGTGAGCGGCGCGTACTCGGTGAGGTCCTCCGGGATCTGGAAGTCCACGAAGCGCTCGACCAGCCACTTCGGCGTCCAGAGCGCGTAGTCGCTGGAGAACAGGATGCGGTCCTCGCCCACCCAGTACAGGAGCTCGCCGATGATCTGCGCGAAGTAGCGCGGCCGGGTGTGGATGAACGGCATCGCGACGGCCAGCCCCGCGTGCACGTTGGGCTCCTGGGTGGCGATCCAGCAGAAGTCCTCCAGCCGGGGCAGGCCGCAGTGCTCCACCACGAAGGTCAGGTCGGTGAAGTCGGTCGCCACGTGGTCGACGTCGGCCACGTCGAAGGCGTCGCGGTCCAGCGGGCGGATCGTCGGGCCCTTGTGGATGTGGATGTTGGTGATCCCCACCTCGCGGCAGACCTCGAAGTACCGGTAGGCCATCGGGTCGGTCAGCTTCCAGCCACGGGACTCGCCGTGCCAGTCGGCGGTGTAGAGCTTCACGCCCTTGAGGCCGAAGCGCTCGGCGTCGGCGCGCAGCTGGTCCAGCCCGTTCTCGCCGTCGCGCGGATCCCAGTAGTGGTTGTACGTCAGCTTGTCCGGGTGCTGCGCGGCCAGCGCCGACGCCTCGTCGGTCTGGCCGAACCCCCGGTGGTAGAACTCGGCGAGCCGGGCCGGCTGGAAGACGGCGTGGTCGACGATCCCGTCGACGAAGACGTCGCGCATCAGCCGCTCGCCGCCCTGGTACAGGTACTCCTCGTAGGACCACACCTCGGACTCGGGGCTGAGGTTGCGGTGGTAGTCGTAGAAGCAGTCGATGAACTGCTTGCCGTGCACGTTCCGCTGGTTCTCCGGTCGCGCGTCCCACAGGGCGATGTGGGCGTCGACGATGAAGTAGTCCTCGCCGTCCTTGCTGTACACCTGCGGCCTCCCTGCTCGGCTGTGACAGCGGTCACGCTGTACCGGCGACGCTAGGCAGCCGGGGAGGCCGCGAGAAGCGGGCCGGTGTCTCACTTTGGAACGTCGTCGGCGGAGCTCGCGCGTGTGGCGCGGCCCACACCGCACGTACATTGGGCCGGGCCGCCCGCGCGGGGGCGGCGCCCACCGCACGGCTCGGGAGGCCCCGTGGACGCTGACCCGGCCGACCTCCTGGCGGTGGCGCCGTCGGCGGCTCCGCGGTTGCGCGCCTCCTGGCGGCGCAGCGAGCAGTACGGCGTTTCGCCCGACGCGGTCTCGCCGGTCTTCACCGGCTCCCTGGACACCGGTTCGCTGCTGCACGCCTGCGCCACCCAGGTGCTCACCGGGCTGCAGTCGACGATCCCGGGCGAGCCGGTGAGCCTGATGGTCGCCGACCGCGACGGCCTGGTCCTGGCCCGCCTGTGCAGCGACCCCGGCATCCGCCGCTCGCTGGACCGGGTGCACCTCGCGCCGGGCTTCTCCTACGCCGAGCGCAACGCCGGGACCAACGGCCTCGGGCTGTCCCTGGCCGACCGCGCCCCCTCGCTCGTCCGGGCCGCCGACCACTACTGCACGGAGCTGCGCGGGTTCACCTGCGCGGCGGCGCCGGTCCTCGACCAGGTGACCGGCGAGCTCGCCGGCAGCATCAACCTCACCACCTGGTCGGACTCCTCCTCCGAGCTGCTCCTCGCGCTGGCCCAGGCGGCGGCGGACGCGACCAGCGCGCTCATGCTGGTCCGGTCGACCGGGCGGGTGGTCCGGCCGGCCCCGCGCGGGGAGCTCGTCCACGTCGTCGGGGAGCACCTCCTCCCGGAGGTGGGTGACCCGTGCGTGTCCGCCGGCTGGCGGGCCGCGGTCGCCGCCGCCGAGGCCGCGACCGCCGCGGGGCGGCTGCTCGCGGTCGTCGGGGAGGCCGGGGCCGGCCGGTCCACGCTGGCCGCCCTGGTGCGGCGCCGGCTCTCGCCCCGCACGCGGATCCTGCACGCGCGGGCCCCCGAGGCCGCCGACGTCGCACCGTGGCTGGAGCTGTGGACGCCGGAGCTGCGCGCGCCCGACGTCTGCGTCGTCGTCTCCGGCGTCGAGGACCTGCCGGCGTGGGCCGCCGGGGAGCTCGCCGCGATCCTGAGCCAGGTGCACCGCGCCGGTGGCGGGCCGCCGCCGGTCGCGCTGACCGCGCCGGACTTCACCGGGGTCCCGGAGCAGCTGGCCCCGCTGGTGGACGCCGTGGTGGAGGTGCCGCCGCTGCGGCAGCGGGCCGAGGACGTGCTGCCGCTGGCGCACCTCCTCGCGCACGCCGAGCGGCGTCGCCCCGTGGCCTTCACCCCGCGCGCCGCCCGCGCGCTGACCGGGTGCGCCTGGCCCGGGAACGTCCGGCAGCTGCGCCGGGTGGTCCGGGAGGCGGTGGCGCGGGCGGACGTCGTGGACCTGCACCACCTCGCCCCCGAGGTGCTCGACGGCGGCGGCCGCGCGCTCACCCGGCTGGAGCGGCTGGAGCGGGACGAGATCGTGCGCGTGCTCACCGAGCCGGGCACGACGCTGACCCGGGCCGCCGAGGAGCTGGGCATCGGCCGCGCCACGCTCTACCGCAAGATCGCGCAGTACCGGATCACCGTGCCGCGCTGACCGCCGCCGGCCGGTCAGGTCGGCGGGAACTGCTCCCGGACCGCCGCCATGTCCAGCGACCGGATGGTGGCGATCAGCAGCTCGACGGAGTCGGCGGGCAGCGAGCCGGGCTCGGCGAAGACCAGGACGCCGTCCCGGTAGACCATCAGCGTGGGCACCGCTCTCACACCGACGGCCGTGGTGAGGGCCGGCTCGGCCTCGGCGTCGACGGTGGCGAAGACCAGGTCGGGATGGCGCTCGGCGGCCGCGGCGAACACCGGCGCGAACCCCCGGCTCGGGCCGTACCAGGCGGCGCGGAAGTCGACCAGCACGATGCCGGAGGCAACCGTCGCCGCGAAGTCCCGTTCCGACAGCGCCACCGTGGTCACGTCGCGCCCGCCCTCACGACGCCTCCCGCGCCCACGCCGGCGCGGGTCCGAGCCCGAGCCGCCAGCGCGCCGCCTCCTCCGACGGGCTGCGGGGCCCGAGCACCAGCTGCAGCGCGCGCAGCTGCGCGCGGGTCACCGGCAGCCGGACGACGCCGAGGCCCCGGCCCGGGACCCCGGCCGAGGCCGCCACGACCGGGGACACCAGCAGCTCCGCGGCCCCGGCCAGCCCGCGGTAGAAGACCTGCTCCGCCGGGCCGAGACCCGGGGGCGCGGTGAGGAAGGCCCGCAGCTCGCCGGGCACCGGCTCGAGGGCCGGCCGGTACTCCGCGAGCGCCGCGGCCAGCTCGGCCTCGGTCGCCGGGAGGTCGCCGGCGCCGAGCGCGCGGGCGCTGCGGGCCCACTCGGCCACGTAGGTGTCGGCCCAGCGCCGCCCGAAGCGTGCCCGGGGCGGCCGTCCGACGGCCTGCTGCGCGGCGAGGAAGGCGTCGGTGAACGCCAGGTGCACCCACCGCAGCAGCGTCGGGTCGGCGGCGGAGTACGGCCGCCCGGCCGCGTCGGTCCCCCGGACGACGGCGTGCCGGGCGCGCACACGGGCGGCCTCCCGCTCGGCCAGCTCCGCCGACCCGAACGTGGTCACCACCAGCCAGCGGGCGGTCCCGGCCAGCCGGGCCCAGGGGTCGGCCAGGTAGGCGGAGTGCTGCCGGACGCCGGCCAGGGCCAGCGGGTGCGCCGCCTGGCCGAGCAGCGCGGTCACCCCACCCACCAGCGTGGCGAGGTCGCCGTGGACCCACCACACCACGCCGTCCGGCTCGAACCAGCCCGGCCCCTCGCCGACCCGCGCGATGTCGCGGACCCAGTCCGGCACGCCGCTCGGGTCGCCGGAGACCCGGGCGCGGAACCTCGACCGCACGGCCTCGGGCAGTGCGGTGACGGCGGGCACGGCGGGCACGGCTCCACCGTGCCAGCCCTTCGAGGGCTGCGCCTCCCGCCACCGGCCTCGGGCGGCCGCGCCGCCGCCCGGGACGTCGCCGCGGACGATCAGTTCGGCGGGCTCCCGGGCGGCGGACCACCGGGGCCGCCACCGCCGGGAGCGCCGGACGGTGCGCCGTCGCCGGACAGCTGCCCGCCGGTCGGGGTCGTGCCGGTGTCGACCCCGACGGCGAGGGTGACGGTGTAGCCGCCCGCGACGTCGCCGGTCACCGTGGCGAGCTGGGCGGCGCCGCCGTCGTCCCCGAAGACGTTGTCGCTGTCGAGGCTCAGCTGGGCCAGGTTGCGCACCGAGGCCTCGTAGCCCGCCTCGGCGAAGACCCGGTCGCAGACGTCCTGCGGCAGGGCCACCTGCGACGTGGCGATGGCGTTGGCGGCGTCGGTGATGCCGGCCTGGTCGGGGTAGACCTCGAAGTGGATGTGCGGCCAGCGCCCGGTGTAGCAGGCCGGGAAGACGCTGGTGAACCGGACGCGGCCGTCGGCGTCGGCGACCTGCACGCCGCGCAGGTAGTTCTCGTTCTCGACGCCTTCCGAGTAGAGCGAGTAGCGCCCCTCGCGGTCGCAGTGCCAGACGTAGACGGCCACGCCCTCGAACGGGGTGCCGCCGTTCGCGAGGTCGGTCAGGGTCAGCTCGAGGGTCATGGGCACGCCCTCGGCGGTGCCGCTCCCCGTTCCGAAGCTCGACCGGATGTCGCTGCGGACGATGCCGCTCTGCTCGAGCACGTCCGGCCCGTTGGAGCCGTCGCCCGGATAGGGACCGGCCGTCTCGTCGGGGATCTCCCCCGACGCCGCGGCACTGCTCGACGTCGCCGTCGAGGTCGAGCTCCCCGAGCTCCCGCCGCAGGCGGCCAGCCCCGCGCCCGCGGCGCCGAGACCCAGGACGGCCAGCAGCCGCCGCCGCGTCAGCAGCGTGCCGACGTCGAAGCCGAGCCCCTGGTCCACCACCTCGTCCTCCGGCCGGGGCAGGGGCCGCCCCTCGTACGTCGCCTCGCGGTGCTCTCGCACGGGTTCTCCGATCGTCGTCGCGGTGTGCGGGCCCCACCCTGACGGGCCTCCCGGTCGAACGACTGGAGGACACCTGGACGTCGGCTGTGCACGGGGTCCCGGCCGTGTGACTCCCGGCACCCCGGACTTTGGTCCCTCGGCGCGAGGCCGCCGGACCGGGACGCTTGTGAGCGTTCACAGACCGACCGAGGGGACCGGATGGCCGAGCTGGACCAGATCCTGCGCTGGATCGAGAGCGATCCGCCCGCGACTCCGGCGGAGCTGCAGCGCGCCGCCGACGCACTCGCCCACAGGGACGCGGAGGACAGCGCCCGGATCGCCGCCGCTCGGCTGCGCATCGCCGTGAAGCTGGAGCGACTCGGGCTCTGACCCCACCCGGCGACGTCCGCCGCACATGGCCGTTGGCACGATGACCAGGATGGACGCTCCTCCGGCGGGTGGACCGCGCACCGACCCCTCCCCGTTCCGCGGCACCCTCCTGGGCGAGACGATCGCCGCCGTGCGGCCGCGCGACCCGGCCGCCGAGGGCGCCGCCCGCGACCGGCTGGAGCGGATGACCAAGCCGCCGGGCTCCCTCGGCGTGCTGGAGGACGTCGCCGCGCAGCTGGCCGGCACCGCGGGCGCCTGCCCACCACCCCTGCCCCTCCCGGCGACGGTCGCGGTCTTCGCCGGCGACCACGGCGTCCACGCCCGCGGCGTCACCCCGTGGCCGCAGGAGGTGACCGCGCAGATGGTGGCCAACCTCGCCGCCGGCGGCGCGGTGGCCAACGCGTTCGCCGCGCAGGTGGGCGCCGAGGTCGTGGTGGTCGACGTGGGGGTCGCCGCGCCGCTGCCGCCGACGGCCGGGCTCCTCGACCGGAAGGTGCGGCCGGGCACCGCCGACCTCTCCGCCGGTCCGGCGATGACGCTGGAGGAGGCCCGTCGCGCGGTCGAGATCGGCATCGAGGTGGCGACCACGCTCGTCGCCGGCGGCAGCCGCTGCCTGGTCACCGGGGACATGGGGATCGCCAACACGACGGCGTCCGCCGCCCTGGTGTGCGCGTTCACCGGTGCCGCGCCCTCCGCGGCGACCGGCCGCGGCACCGGCGTCGACGACCCGACCCTCGCCCGCAAGGTGGACGTCGTCGCCCGCGCGGTGGCACGGCTGCCCGGACGGCCGGGGACGCCCGGGGCGGCGCTGGCCGCGCTGGCCGAGGTGGGCGGCCTGGAGCACGCCGCGCTGGCCGGGTTCGTGCTGGGCGGCGCGGCGGCCCGCACACCGGTGCTGCTGGACGGCGTGATCGCCGGGTCGGCCGCGCTGGTGGCCGCGGCGCTGTGCCCGGACGCGGTGGCCCACGTGCTGGCCGGGCACACGTCGGCCGAGGCCGGGCACGCCCCGGCCCTGCGGGCGCTGGGCCTGCGGCCGCTGCTGGGGCTGGACCTGCGTCTGGGCGAGGGCACCGGCGCACTCCTGGCGCTGCCGCTGGTCGCGAGCGCGGCGCGGGCGCTGCGGGACGTGGCGACCTTCGACTCGGCCGGGGTCACCGGGAAGCCGGGCTGACCGCCGAGGACCGGGTGTCCGGTTCCGGCGGCCCGGGTACGGGACCCGGGGCCGGGCGGACGACGACACCCGGGGGACCCACCTGGAGGTGGCGATGGGCCTGCCCGATCGAGACGTCGCAGCACAGTGGGTCGGCCGGACGGTCGTGGACCGCGACGGCACGGAGATCGGCACCTGCGCCGCCGTGTTCGCCGACGAGGCCACCGGGCTCCCGGAGTGGATGGCCGTCGAGGTCGGCGGGACGCCGGCGATCGTGCCCCTGGTGGACGCGGAGGAGCGCGGCACCCGGGTCCTCGTGACGGTGCGCCGGTCCGAGGTGGAGTCCGCGCCGGAGACGACCGACACCGGCCGGCTGTCCGAGGCCCAGGAGGCGACCCTCTACAGCCACTACGGGATCGAGTACTCGCGGGAGGCATCGGAGAGCCTGCTGCCGGCCGGGGAGCCGGCGCCCTCCGCCGTCGGTGGCTCCTCCGGCACGGCCGCCGGGCACAGAGCGGTTCCGGCCGAGCCCGCCACCGGCGCGGAGCCGGGTGAGCGCGCGTCGGGGGGACGCGGCCGCCGGCCGGCTCTCGCCCTCGGGGCCCTCGCCGCCCTCGTCGCGGTCCTCCTCGCGGCAGCGTCCAGGCGCAGGCAGAGCCGCCGGCGGGCGCTGCGGCGTCCGGCGACCCCCGCGGAACGCGTCGCCGCACGCGCCCTCGCCGCCGTCGCGGCGGCACGGGCGGCGGGCTCCCGGGTCGCGGCGGCCGCTGCGGCGCGCCGGGGGTAGCGCAGCGGTTGCGCGAACCAGCGGGCGGGGTACCTGGCACCGGGCCGGACGACGACGGCACTCGACCGACCACCCGGGAGGTGGCGATGGGCCGGCCCGACAGAGGCGTGGCAGCACAGGAGGTCGGACGCGGTCCCCGGGTCGCCCTCGGGATCGGGGCCCTCGGCGTCGTCGGCGCCATCCTCGTCGCGACGTCCCGGCGGGTGCTGCCCCGGTCGTAGCCGGCCCTGTCCACGCGGCCCACCTCCTGCCAGCACCCGGTCAGGCTGCTGGCCGGGTCCTGGCGGTCCCTGCTGGCCGAGTGCCGGTCAGTCCGCGAACACCGCGGTCAACGCGCCGGCGACGTCGCGGTGGTCCCGGACCGTCCGGAGCCGGCCGCGGCCCAGGCGGGCCAGGTCGCGGCCCAGGTCGACGTCCTTCTCCCCGGAGACGTCCAGCAGCACGTCCAGCCGGGGCAGGCGGGCGGCGGTCAGCCGGGGATCGGGCCCGGCGTTGTGCACGCAGTCGCTGAGCAGCAGCACCCGGGCGTCGCGGGCCGGCGCGCCGGGCAGCTGCTTCGCAGCGGTCTCCAGCGCGAACGTCACGTTGGTCAGCCCCTGCGTGGGCACGCGGAGCAGCAGGTCCAGGACGGCGAGCGGAGCGACCTGCTCGCCGAGCCGGACCAGCACCGCCGCGTCGGACCAGAACGCGACGACGGCGACCTGGTCACGGGCCAGCTCGCCGGCCAGCGCGCCGACCGTGGCGGCCGCCGTCCGCACCCGCTCGCCCTTCATCGACCCGGAGACGTCGACCACGAGCACCACCGAGCGGCGCTGCCGCACCCGCTCGCGGACGATGATGTCCCGCTCCTCCGGGAACGGGTCGGCGGCCAGCAGCTCCAGCGTCCGCTCCAGGTCGAGCTCGTCGGAGCCGCCGCTCCAGGGCAGGCTGGTCAGCTCTCCCACCCCGCGCCGCGGCCGCCGGTCCCGGGGCGGGCGCGGCACGGCCAGCCGCCGGGCGATCGACCGCGCCCGGCGCCGGGTCTCCTGGTCGGCCGAGCTCTCGGACGTGAGGTCGGCGAGCGCGACGAGCTCGGCCGGCTCGTCGGTCGTCGCCGGCGTCGTCCCGCCCGGGGGGTGCGCCGGCGCCCGGTCCCGCCGCCGGTCCCCCGACGACAGCGCGAGACCCGCCCCGCCGGGTGCCGGCCGGTACAGCGCGGGCTGCTCGGTCAGCTGCTTGGGCTTGCGGCGCAGCGGCTTGAGCCCCCGGGGCGTTCCCGGCCGGCTGCGGTCCCGCCGGGTGACCGGGGAGTCGGCCTCGACGGCTCTTCAACCGGGGTCGGCCGCCGAGGGCTCGAGCAGGTAGTGGTCCTCCCAGATCTCGCGGAGCACGGCCTCCGGCGTGGTCTCCACCGTCTCGTCGAGGAAGATCCGGCCCGACAGCGCGAGCAGCAGGGCGTCCAGGACGACGGCGGTGTAGTCCTCGGGCAGCCCGCGCGGCGGCTGCACCGAGGGCTCGTCGGGCAGAGGGACGTCGCGCATCGCGGCCAGCTGCGCGGCGACGAGGGCGAGGTCGATGGCCCCGCGCACGCTGCTGCCCTGACGGACGTCGTCCCGCCCGCGCGTGGCCCGGGTCAGCGCCACCGCGTCGGCGACCAGCCGCGGCGACTCGACCCCGGTGCGGCGGCCGACGATCCCGCGCTCCGCCTCGGCGTCCTGGTAGCCGATGGCCAGCCGCACCAGCCGGTCGTGGACGGAGGTGGAGAGGCGGGTCGTCCCGATGGTGTCGTAGGGGTTCATCGAGGCGATGACCCGGAAGGTCGGCAGCGCCTCGACCGTGCCGACGCGGGGGACGGCCATCCGCCGCTCGGCCATCGCGGTGAGCAGGGTGTTGAGGGTGTCCTCGGGCGCGCGGTTGAACTCCTCGACGTACAGGAACCCGCCCGTGCGCATCGCCTTGACCAGCGGGCCGGGCACGAAGTTGTCCGGCGAGTAGTCCTCGCGCAGCACCCGCGCCGGGTCGTGGTGCCCGACCAGCCGGGTGGGCGTGAGGTCGGCGTTGCCCTCGACGAACACCAGCGGCACACCCCACTCCGCGGTGATCGCCCGCAGCAGCGTCGACTTCGACGTGCCGGGCGGCCCCTCGAGGAGCACGTCCCGGCCCGCGGCGGCGGCGGCCAGCAGCAGGTCGAGCTCGCGCTCCCGGCCGACCAGGTGGCGGGCCACCCGGCGGCGGATCTCCCGCACCGAGGACCCCGCCTCGTGGGTGACCCGGTGGCCGGTGACGACGACGTCCTCACCGACGACGTCGTCGAGGACGTCGTCCTCGCCCGGCAGTGGCGTGGGGTGGCTGTGCGGAATCGTGGTCGGCTCCTCGGTCCCGGGGCCGGTAACGGCGGGTGCACCCGTCGCCCGGATCCCCTTCCTCGTACCCCGGTCCGCCCGGGAGGTCACGCCGCGGGACGGACCCGCCGGCGCAAGCGACGGTAATGACACCGCGTGCCACGAGGCAACCGCACCCCCGGCCGCGGCGCCCGCTCAGCCCGCCGGCGGCTCGGGCGGGAGCAGGAGGTCGAGCATGCGGGCCAGGGCCGCCCCCAGGTCGCTGCCCGGGTGGGCGATCCAGTGCTCGTGCGCGGCCAGGGTGGCGGCGAGCACCGCGTGCCCGACGGCGACCGGGAAGAGGTCGTCGGAGTGCGGCCGGCCGCGCGCGAACTCGGCGGCCACGCCGCGCCACTGCGCGTAGATCCGCGTCGCGTGTGCCTGGAGGACCGGCTCGCCCAGCACCAGCTGCGCCCGCTGCCAGGCCCACTCCCGCTCCTCCGGGGGGAACCGGAGGGCGGCGACGACGGCACGCACGATCGCCGGGCGGTACGGCTCGCCGGGATCGGCGGCGGCCAGCCCCTCCCGCAGCCGGGCGAGCTCGGCCGGCGAGTCGGCGAAGCAGACGTCGGCCTTCGTCGGGAAGTACCGGAAGAAGGTGCGGCGGCTGATGCCGGCCGCCCCCGCGATGTCGTCGACGCTGGTCTCGTCGAAGCCCCGGGCCACGAACAGCCGCTGCGCGACGGCCGCCAGCTCGTGCGCGCTGGTCACCGCCGGCCGGCCACCCCGGTCACCACTCGCCGGCCTCCCCCGTCCCACCACCCCGGCAGCCTGCCCCATCGCGACCCGAGCCGCCCCCTTCCACTTGTGACACCGGGTGCCATAACCTGCGGTCCAGGTCACACCCGGCCGTCGCCGCCGGGGCCACGAGAGGAGATCGTCATGGGACGCGTCGAGGGCAAGGTCGCCTTCATCACCGGTGCCGCGCGGGGACAGGGCCGCAGCCACGCGGTACGGCTGGCCGAGGAGGGCGCCGACATCATCGCCGTCGACGTCTGCAAGCAGGTGGAGACCGTCCCCTACCCCACCGCGACGCCGGACGACCTGGCCGAGACCGTCCGCCAGGTGGAGGCGCTCGACCGGCGGATCGTCGCGGCCGAGGTCGACGTCCGCGACCTCGCCGGGCTGACCCGGGCCGTCGAGGACGGCGTGGCCCAGCTCGGCCGGCTCGACATCGTGCTCGCCAACGCCGGCATCTCCACGCCCGCCTCCAGCCTGGAGATGGACGAGGAGACCTGGTCGACCATGATCGACGTCAACCTCACCGGCGTGTGGAAGACCATCCGCGCCTCCGTGCCGCACATCGTCGCGGGCGGACGCGGCGGCTCGGTGGTCCTCACGAGCTCCCTGGCCGCCATCTACGCCAACCCGAACACGGCGCACTACTCCGCGGCCAAGGCGGGGCTCATCATGCTCGCGAAGGTGCTGGCCAAGGAGCTCGCCCCGCAGAACATCCGGGTCAACACGATCCACCCGACGACCGTGGCGACGGACATGATCCTCAACGAGCCCACCTACCGGCTGTTCCGCCCCGACCTGGAGCACCCGACCCGCGCAGACTTCGAGGAGGCCGCGCTCACCCTCAACAAGCTGCCGATCCCGGCGATCGAGGCGGTCGACATCTCCAACGCCGTCCTCTACCTGGTCTCCGACGACGGCCGCTACGTCACCGGCACCACCCACGTGGTGGACGCCGGCGGCCAGCTGTGAGCCCACCACGACACGAGGAGAACACCGATGGGCATGCTCGACGGCAAGGTCGCCCTCATCACCGGCGGCGCGCGCGGTCAGGGCCGGGCGCACGCCACCACCTGCGCCCGCGAGGGCGCCGACGTCGTGCTGGTCGACATCGCCGACCAACTCGAGACCGTCCCCTACCGGATGGCGACGCAGGACGACCTCGACGAGACGGTTCGCCAGGTCGAGGCCCTCGACCGACGCGCGCTCGCGGTGACCGCCGACGTCCGCTCCCAGGAGCAGATGGACGAGGCCGTCCGCCGCGGCCTCGCCGAGTTCGGCCAGATCGACATCCTGATCGCCAACGCCGGCATCTGGACCCAGGGCGCCTTCTGGGAGCTGTCGGAGCAGGCGTGGGACGAGATGATCGGGGTCAACCTCACCGGCGTCTGGAAGTCGCCAAGGCGGTCGCACCGCACATGATCGAGCGCCAGACCGGGTCGATCGTCATCACGTCGTCCATCAACGGTCTCGAGCCCGGGCCGAACTACGCCCACTACGTGGCGGCCAAGCACGCCGTCGTGGGGCTCATGAAGAACATCGCCCTGGAACTCGCGCCGCACGGCATCCGCTGCAACTCGGTGCACCCCGGGGCGATCAAGACGCCGATGACCGACCACCAGGGCGCCTGGGACATGTTCGCCGGTCACGAGGGCGGCACCGAGGCCGACATGATCGATGGTGGCTACTCGTTCCACGCCCTCAAGGGCACCACCTTCATGTCGCCGCAGGTCATCGCCGACACCGTGCTCTACCTCAACTCGGACCTCGCGGCGAAGGTCACCGGCGTGACCATCCCGGTCGACGCCGGCCACATGATCCTGCCGGGCATCAACACGGCACCGGTGAGGTGACCCGCCGGCCGCCCCGAGCCGGTGCCCGGGGCGGCCGCGCGGTCAGAAGTACTGGGCGCCCGCGTCGATCGACAGGTGCTCGGCGGTGATGAACCGCGCCTCGTCGGAGACGAGGAACGCGACGGCGTTGGCGATCTCGTCGGCCTCCACCCAGCCCTGGTTCAGGAAGGCGGTGCCCATCGCCGCCAGCTTCGGGTTGGTCGCGTTGGTGCGCTCGATCTCGGTCACCATGTCGCCGCTGCCCATCGGCGTGGCCACGCCGCCGGGGTGCACGGAGTTGACCCGGATGTCGTGCTTGCCGAGCTCGGCGGCGAAGGCCCGCGTCATCCCGGTCACGGCGTGCTTGCTGGCGGTGTAGTGGATCATGAACGGCTGCATCTTCTTGCCCGCGTAGGAGCTGGTCAGCACGATCGCCCCGCCGTTGCCGCCGGCGACGAGGTGCGGCGCGGCGGCCATGACGGTGTTCCAGACCCCGGTGACGTTGATGTCGATGGTGTCCTTGAACTGCGCCGGGGTCGTCTCGTCCCAGGTCGCCGGGATGCAGATGCCGGCGTTGGCCACGACGACGTCGAGCCGGCCGAACTCGGCCACGCCGCGGTCGACGAACGCCTTCATGTCCTCGAAGTCCCGGACGTCCCCCTGGTGCGTGAGGACGCGCCGGTCCAGGGACTCGACCAGCTTGGCGGTCTCGGCGAGGTCGTCGGGGGTGGCCGACTCGTAGGGCACGCCGGGCAGCGGCCCGGCGAGGTCGAGGGCCAGGATGTCGGCCCCCTCGGCGGCCAGCCGGAGGGCGTGCGCGCGGCCCTGACCGCGGGCGGCCCCGGTGATGAAGGCGACCTTGCCCTGCTGACGCTGCGGAACGGTGCTCATGGACTTCCTTCTCTCTGTCGGGTGGACGGGGTCACGAGGACGCCGCCGGGGGCCGGCGGGGACCCTCGGGTTCGGGGGGTGGCGCTCCGGACGACGCGTCGGGCGCGCGCAGCCCGTCGAGCAGGAGCGCCACGAGACGATCCGACGCCTCGACGGCGCGTTCGGGCAGCTGCCGGACCACGCCCGCGTTCGCCATCAGCACGAGCGCGACGTCGTCGACGGTCAGGTCCGGGCGCAGCACTCCGGCCGCCTGGGCCCGCGCCAGCAGTTGCCGCAGGCGGGCGACGGCGACCGAGCGCGTCGCGTCGACGTACTCCCTCGACGTGACCAGGTCGGCCAGCGCGCGGTGTTCGGCCTGCAGCGCGCAGATCTCGGTGAGGTAGCCGCGGACCGCCGTCCACGGGTCGTCGACCTCCATGGCCCGCTCGGCCGCCGAGGCGTACCGGCGCATCCCGTCGGCGAAGACCGCCTGGACCAGGCCCTGCCGGGTCGGGAAGTGGCGGTACACCGTGGCGTTGCCGACGCCGGCGGTCTGGGCGATCTCGTCCAGCGGTGCGTCCAGCCCGCGCCGGCCCATGACGTCCCGCGCCGCGGCGACGATGGCGTCGCGGTTGCGCTGCGCGTCGGCCCGCAGCGGGCGATCGTGGGAGGGCACGACCACGACGGTACACCGTTTCCGGGGAGTAGTCCCCGTTTAACGCGTAAGGTGGTGGGGGACGCCGCCCCGGTCCGGGAACGGCGCCCTGATCAGGAACGGAGACAGTGAGATGGCGAACGCCTGGTTCGAGTCGGTGGCCGAGGCCCAGCGGCGGGCGAAGCGCCGGTTGCCCAAGGGCGTGTACGGCGCCCTGGTGGCCGGCTCCGACAGAGGCCTGACCGTCGACGACAACACCGCGGCGTTCGGCGAGCTCGGGTTCGCGCCGCACGTGGCGGGCCTGAGCAACGAGCGCCACCTGGAGACGACGATCATGGGGCAGCGGGTCTCCCTGCCGGTGATGATCAGCCCGACCGGCGTGCAGGCCGTGCACCCCGACGGCGAGGTCGCCGTCGCCCGGGCCGCGGCCGCCCGCGGCGCGGCCATGGGACTGTCCTCGTTCGCCAGCAAGCCGATCGAGGAGGTCGTCGCGGCCAACCCGCAGACGTTCTTCCAGATGTACTGGGTCGGCGACCGGGACGCGATGGCCGCCCGCATGGAGCGGGCCCGGCGGGCCGGCGCGGTCGGCCTCATCGCCACCCTGGACTGGTCGTTCGCCTACGGCCGCGACTGGGGCAGCCCGTTCATCCCCGAGAAGATCAACATCGAGGCGGCCCGGCGCTACGCCCCGCAGGTGCTGCTCAAGCCCCGCTGGCTGCTCGACTTCGCGCGGACGGGCAGGATCCCGGACCTCACCGTGCCGAACATGGTCCCCGAGCCCGGCGCCCCCGCCCCCACGTTCTTCGGCGCGTACGGCGAGTGGACACAGTCACCGATGCCCTCGTGGGACGACGTGGCGTGGCTGCGCGAGCAGTGGGGCGGCCACTTCATGCTCAAGGGCGTCATGCGGGTGGACGACGCCAAGCGCGCGGTGGACGCCGGGTGCACCGCGATCTCGGTGTCCAACCACGGCGGGAACAACCTCGACGGCACCCCGGCCAGCATCCGCGCCCTGCCCGCGATCGCCGAGGCCGTCGGCGACCAGGTCGAGGTGCTGATGGACGGCGGCATCCGGCGGGGCAGCGACGTGGCGAAGGCGCTCGCGCTCGGCGCCCGGGCCGTGATGATCGGCCGCGCCTACCTGTGGGGACTGGCCGCCAACGGTCAGGCCGGGGTGGAGAACGTCTTCGACCTGCTCCGCGACGGCCTCGGCTCGACCCTGATCGGTCTCGGCCACACCTCGATCGACCAGCTGGAACCGGGCGACCTGGTCATCCCGCCGTTCTTCGAGCGGCACCTCGGCGCCCCCGGCGCGGACGCCCCGGCGGGCGCCCGGTCCTCGGGCAAGGGCGAGCGGGCCTGACGGCCGGCCGCGCCCCTCACCCGCCGGCCGGGTCTCCCGCAGCCGTCGGGAGCATGGCGGTCAGCTGGTCCCGCAGGCCCTCCGGCAGCGGTTGGGCCCGCTCGCCGTCCCCCACGAAGACGACGTGGTGGCGGCCCTCGACGGCCACCCCGCCCCGGCTGCGGACCTCCCACGTGTAGGCGATGGAGGACCGCCGCACCGCGGCGACGCCGAGGGCGAGCTCGAACTCGTCCCCGAAGCGCAGCGCGGTGCGGTAGGCGGCCTGGACGTCGACCCGCGGGAACCCGCCCTGGAAGGAGTGGCCCAGGCTGCGCAGCAGGTCGTGCTCGGCGGCCTCGGCCCAGCGGAAGACGGCGGTGAAGTGGATCCGGCCGCTGGCGTCGGTGTCCACCCACGCGACCCGGCCGCGGTAGAGGTGGCGCTCCTGGTGGTCGCTGCGTCCGTCCATGCCCTGACCGTCGCACGGGAGGACCCCCCGGTCGCGGCGGACCCGTCACACGCGCGCGGCCGGCACCTCCGCCAGCCGGCGCAGCTCCTCGAGCATGGCGTCCGGCTGCTCCAGCGGGAGGAAGTGGCCGCTGGAGAACTCGCGGTACCTCGCCCCCGGGACGCCGTCGGCTGCGGCCCGCACGTCGGCGACGTCGACGAGCGTGTCGTAGCGGCCGGCCAGGAACGTCACCGGGCAGGACAGCGGCGACAGGTCGAGCGGCGCGTGCTCGGCCACCGCGACCGCGAGGTGCCGGAACCAGCTCCAGTCGTGGCCGGCGAACTCGCGCAGCACCGTGGTCATCGCGCCGAGCCGGGCGGCGTCCTGCGGCAACCGCTGCGCGACCGCCGGGCCGAGCAGCGCCTGCCACGGCTGCAGGCCGTCGGTGACCAGGGGCAGGAGCGGGCCCATGAGCGGCAGCAGCCGGCTGCTGAGGCGCCCGGCCGGCGCCCGCATCCGGCGCGGGACACCGAGGGAACCGAAGAGGGAGGAGAAGCTGCCGCCCGGCACACCGGCGACGGCCATCACGCCGTCCACCCGGTCCGGCTCCTCGAGCGCGACCTCGAACGCGACGTTGACGCCCAGCGACCAGCCCACGGCGATCGCCGACTCGAGACCGAAGGCGTCGAGGACGGCGCGGGCGTCGGCGGCGTGGTCCTCGATCCGCACGCGGGCGGGGTCCTGGGGACGCTGCGAGCCCCCGAGCCCGCGGTGGTCCCAGCCGACGACCTGGAAGCCACTGCCCGGGGTGACGACCGCGGGCCAGGCCGACGGGGAGGCGCCCAGCCCGTTGCAGAGGAGGACGGGCGTACCGCCGCCGACGCTGGACCACGCGCGGAGCAGCGTCCCGTCCGGACTGGTGACCTGACGCGAGCGGAGCGGAGGCGGACGGTGGGGAATGGGGCCCTCCCAGCAGTGATCAGGGGACCCCGGTGTCCCGGCCGCCGTCGCGGCGGCGTGTACCCGAGGCTAGGGCACCTGCGGGGCGTCGTCGGCGCGGCGGAGACGGATGTGGCGCAGTAGACAGCCGGTTCAGCCCACCGGGCGGGCGACGCGACCGGGCGGCGGCTCGGGGACGGCGTCCGGGTGCAGCGCCCAGGCGAGGGCCTCCACCCCGTCGACCAGCGCCGGACCGGCCTGCACCACGTACCGCGCCGAGTCGATGGCCAGCAGGGGGACGCCCGGCAGCTGCGCCGCCACCGCAGCGCACTGCTCGAGCGCCGCCGCCAGGCCCAGGCCGCACGGGGCGACCACGACCAGGTCCGCCGGCGGCAGGTCCGCCCACCGGGCGGCCACGCTGCGGCCGCCGTCGGCGGCGGCCACCGGCTCGCCGCCCGCCCGGCGCACGAGCTCGGGCACCCAGTGGCCGGCGAGGAACGGCGGATCGGTCCACTCCAGGAGCAGCACCCGGGGGCGCGGCCGGTCCGCGACGGCCTGCTCGACGGCGCGCAGCCGGGCACGCAGGTCGGCGACGAGGACCGACGCGGCCCCGGGGACGCCGGCCGCCTGCCCGACCGCCGCGACGGCGTCCAGCACCTCGTCCAGGGTGTGCGGGTCGATCGACACGACCGCCGCGTCGGTGCCGATCGCGCGGCAGGCCTCCGCCACCGTGCCCGCCGGCAGCGCACAGACCCTGCAGAGGTCCTGGGTCAGGATGAGGTCGGGGCGGGCCGCCGCCAGCGCCGCGCGGTCCAGCTCGTAGAGCTCCAGACCCCGGTCCACCCGGTCGCGCACCCAGGCGTCGATCTCCCCCGGCGGGAGATCGGGCGGGAGGGCGGTGTCGACGACGACGGGGCAGCGCGCCCGGGCCTCGGCGGCGCACTCGAACGTCACCGCGACCAGCCGGTCGGCGAGCCCCAGCGCCGTGACCACCTCCGTCGCGGCCGGCAGCAACGAGGCGATCCGCACGCCGCCACGGTAGCCACGGACCCTGCCCCCGCGACCCCCGTCGAAGGGCAGAAATGGCCATTTCTGCCCTTCGGCCGGCTCTCAGACGACGCGGGTGAGGGCGGGCCA